>NZ_BAAJYT010000072.1:0-17711 GCF_057541515.1 Acidovorax sp. KNOB132 | reverse complement strand
CACAAGCACCCGCAGCCGATCGTGCTGGCCGTGGCGGCGGACATCACCACGCCCGAGGGCCGGGCCGCCGCGCTGTCGGTGGCGGGCGGGCCCGGGGCGGCGTTCGACATCGTGGTCACCAACGCGGGCGGCCCGCCGCCGGGCGACTTCCGCGACTGGGACCGCGATGCCTGGATCAAGGCGGTGGATGCCAACATGCTCACGCCGATCGAACTGATCAAGGCCACGGTGGACGGCATGGCGGCACGGGGCTTCGGGCGCATCGTCAACATCACGTCGAGCGCGGTGAAGGCGCCCATCGACATCCTGGGCTTGTCCAACGGCGCGCGCAGCGGCCTCACGGGCTTCGTGGCGGGCGCCTCGCGCAGTTCCATTGCGGCGAAGGGCGTGACGATCAACAACCTGCTGCCGGGCAAGTTCGACACCGATCGCCTGTCGGCCAACATCCAGGCGACCGTCCAGAAGACCGGCAAGAGCGAAGACGATGTCCGCCGGGCGCACCAGGCGGCTATTCCGGCGGGCCGCTACGGCACGCCGCAGGAATTCGGGGCGATCTGCGCGTTCCTGTGCAGCGTGCAGGCGGGCTACCTGACAGGGCAGAACGTCCTGGCCGACGGCGGGGCGTTTCCGGGCACGTTCTGACGCGAAGAGGGCCGCCTTGGGGGCGGCAGGCCCTTCAAGTCCGCGACTGGGCCCCGGCCGCCGCGCCGGATGCCCTTCGCCGCCGCTCGCCCAGGCGCAGGCCGAGCACCAGGCTGGCGAGGAACACCGCGAGCGCCAAGTACGCCTGCAGGTAGTAGCTCCAGCCCTGCTCGGCATACAGGTAGGGGCCGACGTCGGTGGAGTGGATCTCCAGCAGCAGCCCGGCGAACCACAGCGCGGGCACCACCGCCAGCGCCGCGCCCAGCCACCGCCGCCAGGCCATGCCCGCCATGCACACGGCCGAGGCGCCCAGGGCCACGGCCCAGATGTGCCAGAGGGCCGGCGTCTTGTCGCTGACTTCGGCCATGGCCAGCCCCGGTGCCAGGGCCAGGGCCAGGAGCGCGGTGGTGCTTCGGGCCTTCATTGGGGTGGGTAGCGGACGGTGAGCGGTATGTAGCATTCGGGAAGGCCTCCCAGTTCGCTCTTGAGCTTTTCGACGAACTTGTCGATGTGCACGGTCAGGTCGATGCAGCCGGCGCTGCCTGGCGTCGAGCCGCCGTGGATGAAGAAGCCGCCGCGCCCGTAGGTTTCTGTGCCGGGATAGGGGTGGATGGTCAGCCGGAAATTGCCCCAGGCCGCGCGCGGCGAGCGGTACAGGTTCTTGAGCCAGTTGTTGGCCCACATCTCGGACGGCTGGATCCAGTAGTCCCCTTCGGGGATGGGCCCGGCGTTGCGGGTCTTCTGCCATTCGGTGGAGTAGTCGAATTGGCCGTTCTTGGGTTTGCCGGACACGGCGGGCAGCGCGAGGACGGATTGCGTGCCCGTGCCGCGCAGGACTTTTCCGTCGAATTGCAGTGCGATTTTCGATTGCAGGCATCCGGGGGCGTGGGGTCGGCTGCGCTCCAGGGCGTAGGGATCGGACATGGCAGGGTGAAAGGGTTGGCGCCGCGCAAAAGGGCATGCGCAACGGGCAGGGCGCCCGGGCGGTTCAGCGCGGCCGGCCGATTCTAGGAGGGGGCTCTGCCGTGGCCCGTGCGTTTTTGTAATGCCGGGTGTCGGGACGTATCGCACGCCGCACGCTGAACGCGCGCCCTTTGGCGCGCTACACCGACCAGGTGCGCGGCCGCTGCGCCGCCATGCCCCAGCACTTTGCGCGCCACGCTGCCCAAACGGCCTGCAGCAGGCCCATGGCGGGCTCCACCACGGGCGCGAGCACCCGCACCACCACCACGTTCGGATGGGGGCTGGTGGCGCCGGCCATGGCGGCCAACGGGTGCCCGTCGATGGCGGCGCGGGCGGCGTCCAGCGCGCCTTCGCGCCGCTCGCGCGTCAGGGCTTCGCCGGCGATGAAGAAGACCGACGCCATGCAGCGGTGCCCCGCCAGGCCCAGCGGGCCGTCGAGCAGCAGCCGGTCCGCCGCGTCGATGCGGCCGCGCTCCAGCCACACGCCCGGCACCTCGATGTGCTGGGTGAAACGGCCCGATTCGAACGGCTGGCCGGCGTGGGGCAGCCCGAGCGCGGTGACGTCCCAGCCCAGGCATTCGGCGCCCGGGGACACCTCCAGCGTGAGCTGGTTCTCGGCTTGGCAGGCGTTGTAGCAAAGGGCTTCGAGCGGCAGCCATTCGAGCCGCGCGCCGGGCGCCAGCACGGCGTGCGCGCGCTGCAAGGCAGGGGCACCGGTGGATCGGTAAAAGCGTGTGGCGCCAGGGGTGGTGACCAGGCCGTGCGCGCCAGCCGCGACGGTGGTGCGGATGTCCAGCGTGTCGCCCCCCACCAACCCGCCGGGCGGGTGCACCAGCACGTTGTGGCACACCGCATCGCCTTCGGGGTACAGGCTTTGCAGGATGCGCAGCGGGCCGCCGTGTTCGAAGCGCGCCACCGTGCGCTCGGCCTCGCGGCGGTAGTCCAGTTGCAGGTGGGCGTGCCAGGTCATGCGGTTGCTATCAAATCGTGAGCTAGACCGGCATGATATCCGCCGGCATCGGGCCGATTCGATGCCGACCGGGCACAGGGGATGGGCTTCAGGCTTTCCACGCGCCCCGGTGCGAGGCCGAGGATTCCTCGATCAGCGCCGGGCCGATGCATTCGATGGCATGGGACGAGGCCGCGAACACGTCGCGGCACGACAGCTCGGCGTCGCGCTGGTCCAGCCGCTCGCCGCGAAAGGCGCGCAGCCGCACGGCGTCGATGCCGTACACCACGCGCCCGATGTTGGCCCAGAAGATCGCGCCCGCGCACATCACGCAGGGCTCGCCGGACGAATACAGCGTGGCCTGGGCGAAGGCCTCGCGCGGATGGTGCGGGCTGGCCAGCCGCACGGCCGAGGTCTCGGCATGCGCGGTGCAGTCGCCGGTCTCGCCGTTGGCGTTCCAGGCCTCGGCCAGGATGCGGTCGTCCGCACCCACGATGACGGCGCCGAACGGGCGGTTGCCACGCGCGCGGGCCTGGTCGGCAAGGGCGATGGCGCGGCGCAGGTACAGGCCGTCGCGCGGGGCGAGGGGGACTTCCTCGGGCAGTTCGCAAGTGGGGGAGGCAGGCATGTTCATCGGGCGGTCTCCGCTGTCAGGCCGGCACCTTGCGGTCGGCCGCAGGGGGCAGGAACGCCGGGTTGAACACGCGCTCGGCCGCCGGCTTGCGGGCTAGGCCGAACGTGGTGGCGATCTCGTCGATCTGCCGCGCCAGCACGTCCGCCTGCACGCCGCCCAGACCGATGGCCTGCGTCTCGGGCGTGGCGAGGTACTGCCGGGTAATGGCCCAGCGGGCGCGTTCCATGTCCATGTTCAGGATGGGCTCGCGCGCCTTGATGGCGGTCATCGCCGCGTCGGGGTTGGAGAGCGTCTCGCGCAGCGCCCGGTTCGTGGCGCGCAGGAAGGCCCGCGCCACGTCGGGCCGCTCCTGCAGCAGCCGGCCGGCAAGGATGGCGTTGCCGTAGAGATTGAGCCCGGTCTTGCCGTACTCGAGCACGGCCAGGTCCTGTGGCGGCATGCGGGCGAACAGGGACACGGCCGAGTCGTGGAAGTAGGTGGCCGCGTCCACGTCGCCGCGCACCATCACGTTGTCGCGCGCGCTGAAGTCGGTGGTCACCCACTGGAACAGGTCGGGGCTGGTGTTGAGCTGGCGCGCCACCATGGGCCAGCTGCGGCGCGTGGATTCCACGGCGGCGGCGGCTACGCGCTTGCCCTTGAGCGACTGGAAGTCGGTGCTCACGCCGCGGTCCTTGCGGCCGATGATGACGAAGGGCGCGCGGTTGTAGTACTGGTAGATGGCCTGCACCGGCGCATCGGCGTTCTGCGCGTGGAACTCCGCCAGCGCGCTGATGTCGCCCAGCCCCAGGTCGTAGGCCCCGCTGGCCACGCGCGTGATCGAGGCCACGGAGCCCGAGCCCACGTCGATGGCCACGTCCAGCCCCTCGTCCTTGTAGTAGCCGTTGGCGGCGGCCAGGAAGAACGGCGCGGTCTGGCTGGTCACGCGGAAGTCGAGCGTGAACTTGAGCGGTGTGGTGGCCTTGCCCTGGGCGTGCACGGCGGGCGCGGCCAGGGTGGCGGACAGGAGGGTGGTGGCGGAGGTGGCGAGGAATCGGCGGCGTTGCATGGCGGTGGCTCCAGGTTCGGGGTAACGACCGGCCACGGCGCATCTGCGCCGTGCATCGGTGCGAACTGAGCAATTTCCGGGCAACGGCGCCGTGGGGGAACGGGCCGGGCTGAACGCTTCTACTCGGAGGCGGCGTTGCATGAAGCGTGCCTGCACAACGCAGTTCGAGCCCCATCGGGGTGGGTGGGTAAGGCACGGCCGAGGCGTGTCGCCGCTGGTGCATTCCCGGCGGGGCAGGCACGCGGCTGGTGCATGGCCGTCCCCGTTGCGGTGAGGCGCGGCGGCGCGGCGCGTGCAGCCGCTGCGCCATGGCACCTGCCCACCCGCTGCACACGGATTGGCCTGCGATTTGCTTGCACGCCCCGCAAGAGTAGAAGCGTTCAGCCCGATGGCCCGCACCGCGCGTTGCCATCGGCGGGTCATTGCTCTTGAAGCCGGTGGTGGCCGCCGGCGCGCCGTTGCCGTCCTGGCGAATGCGTGTCGACGGTCGCCGCCTTTGTCCCCTTCAAGAGCCCCATGGCGCGTGCCTGCCTGGCCGTGTCCGCCATGGGCCTTGGTTCATCCAAAGAGGAAACCCGCCATGCAGCAGAGCACCGCCAACCCCCCCGCCATCTCCCCTGCCGACCCCGCAGACGCCACCGCCGATGTGCGCGGCGAACTGGAAAAGGAAGCCCGCATGGGCGGCATGGGCGCTGAAACCAGCGCCCGAGAAATCCGGCGCATCGACCTGTCCGACTTCGAGCACCGCAAGGCCGAGATCGCCGAGCAGTTGTGGAGCGCCTCGGTCGAGATCGGCTTCTTCCAGGTCACCGGCCACGGCATTGCCGTGGAGGACATCCGCAACGCCTTCGCGCGCGCCGAGGCGTTCTTCGACCTGCCGCGCGAGACCAAGGCGCAGTGGCCGCTGGCACGCAATGCCGGCTGGGAGCACAAGGCGCAGGTGCGCCCGTCCACGCGCACGCCCGACCAGAAGGAGTCCTACCAGGTCACCCGGCCGCGCATGGCGGGCCTGTGGCCCAGCGAGGCTGAGCTGCCGGGGTTCCAGGAAGCCACCTTGCGCTTCGAGGCGCAGTGCTGGCACGTGGGCATGCAGCTGCTGTCGTGCTTTGCGGACCGGCTGGGGTTCGATCCGGACTTCTTCACCCGCGCGCACGACCCGTCGAGCGCGGCCTACCAGAGCACCCTGCGCATGCTCCATTACTTCGCCGTGGACCCGGCGCTCAAGGACGAGCTGGGCCTGTGGCGCGCGGGCGCGCACACGGACTTCGACTGCCTCACGCTGCTGTTCCAGCGCCCGGGCCAGGGCGGGCTGCAGGTGCTGCCCGGCAAGGAGATGGAGAGCCGCCAGTGGACCAGCGTGGAGCCGGCCGAAGGCGTCATCACCTGCAACATCGGCGACATGCTGACGCGCTGGAGCGATGACCAGTTGCCCAGCAACTTCCACCGCGTGCGCAATCCGCTGCCCCACGAATACCAGGGCGCGCGCTACAGCCTGGCGTTCTTCTGCCAGGCGAACGAGGATGCCGTGGTGGAAGGGCCGGGCCGCAAGTACCCGCCGATCACCGCGGGCGACTACCTGCGCCAGCGCATCACGGCGAATTTCGCGAAGTACTGAGCGCGTCAGGCGGCTTTCGAAAGGCCCGGCCGCGGGTCTTAGCCAGTCCGCAGCAGGTCCCAGCCACTACACCGTCGAGGTCAGCGGCGCCGGCATGGTTTCGGACGCGCCGCGCGCCGGCAGGACGATGTGAAACACGGTGCCCTGGGCCGCGTTGCTCGCATGGATGCGCCCGCCGAAGGCCTCGACGATCTTGCGGCAGATGGCCAGCCCCAGGCCGGTGCCGCCAGAGCCGTCGCGCGTCGTGCTGGACTGTATGAAGGCTTCGAAGATGCGCTCGAGTTCCTCCTCGGGCACGCCCGGTCCGCTGTCTTCGATCTCGATGTGGATCTGCCCCAGGCCGTCCATGAAGCCGCGGAGCTCGATGGTCGATCCCCCGGGCGAGAACTTGACCGCGTTCGCCAGCACGTTGCGCACGACCTGCTGGAACCGCAGCGGATCGGCCTTGGCGACCAGCGGCAGATCCGGCAGGTCCAGATGCAGATACAGCCGGTGCCGGGCGAGCAGGGGGTCGAACTCCCGCGCTACCGAGCGGATGAGCCCGCGCAGGTCGGTGCGCTCCAGGTGGAAGGTGCCCACCGTGCTTTCGATCTTGGCCACATCCAGCAGGTCGTTGACCAGTGTGAGCATGCGCTGCCCTGCGGCGTGAATGTCGTTGAACATGCCGGCCAGCCGCGCATCGGCCGGGCTGCGCAGCGTGCCCAGTTCGGCGAACCCGATGATCGACTGCAGCGGCGTGCGCAGCTCATGGCTCATGTTGGCCACGAACTCCGACTTGGTGCGCGAGGCCTCCTCGGCCGCGGTGCGCGCCTCCTGGATGGCTCGCTCGGCCATGCGGAAATCGGTCACGTCCATCAGGATGCTCAGCACGCCAGTGGCATGGCCCATCTCGTCGGTCAGCGCCGCCTTGAAGACGCGGGCGTCGCGGTGCGTGCCGTCGCCGTGCAGCAGCCGGGTCTCCAGCGTCATCTTGCCGCCCTGCATCAGAAGGCACTGGTTCGCCTCCACCACGACGTTGGCCTCGTCCGGCGGAAGGAAGGCATGCAGCCGCTCGCCGATCACCTGCGCGCGGCCCCGTCCCTTGTATTCCTCCCAGGCGCGGTTCACGAGCACCACGCAATGGTTCTTGTCCGTCAGGGACATGGGCAGGGGGTTGGTTTCGAGCAGCAGGTTCTGGAAGGCCAGCTGGGCCTGCAGCTTCAGTTGCGCTTCCCAGCGGCCGGTCACGTCCACTGCGCTGCCGGCGAAGCCGGCGATGCGCCCTTCGCTCACGAGCGGGACCACCGCCAGCTCGAACAGCAGGTGTCGGCCATCGGCGCTGCGGATCAGGGCCTGGCAGGTGCGCGCCTGCGCCGTGGATTCGGTGTCGAGCATGGCCAGGACCTCGTTGCGGCTGATCGAGTCCACGATGTCCGGCAGAGTCTGCCCCACGGCATGCGAGGGGCTGCGCCCGCTGATCGTGTCCCACCGCGCGTTGGCATAGGTGAT
Organism: Acidovorax sp. KNOB132; assembly: GCF_057541515.1. Taxonomy (NCBI): domain Bacteria; kingdom Pseudomonadati; phylum Pseudomonadota; class Betaproteobacteria; order Burkholderiales; family Comamonadaceae; genus Acidovorax; species Acidovorax sp. KNOB132. The sequence continues at coordinate 10,375 of NZ_BAAJYT010000072.1, read as the reverse complement.
GACGCCGTGCGCATCGGTGCGGAAGATCAGCTCCTGCACGCTGCTGATGAGCACCGCCAGATCGTGCTGGCTCTGCGCGATCTTGCGTTGCGCAAGGTTCATCGAGCGCTGCGCGGCCTCGCGCGCGCGCAGGCCGCGCCAGGCGGTCGCGGTCAGTCCCAGGGCGAGCAGCACGGCGGCCAGGCCGATGCCGAGCATGCTCCGGGCTTCCTGCAGCCACCGGTCCAGCGCCATCGCGTAGGGCTCCTCCACGATCGCCACCAGCGGCTTGTCGCGCGAGGCACGAAAGGCCAGGATGCGGTCGCCGCCCAGCACGCCCTGGCCGACGTAGCTGGCGAAGTCGCGGTGGGGCAGGTAACTGTGGAAGACGGGCAGGTGGTCGATCCGCCGGCCGGCCAGGGCGGCGGCGGGCGCCGAGCTGGCCAGCACCTGGCCGTCGTCGGTGGCGATCACCGCGTCGTAACTCAGGGACTCCAGCGTGAGGTACTGGAAGTTCGACAGCGCGCCAGGGTTGACCAGCCCCACGAGCATCATGTCCCGGCCGCCGTTGGTGCGAAAGCCGCGCAGCAGCGGTATGAACGACATGCCCGCCGGAGCCACGTCGGGGGGCGTGGTGCGGCGCAGGCTGCCCAGGCTGCGGCCCGGCACCAGCGGGCCGATGCGCTGGTGTTCTTCCTCCACCCAGGGCCCCAGGCCCGTGACGTCGATGAAGGTGCCGGCCTCGCCGTTGACGGTGCTCGCGACCACCAGGCCCTTGGTGTCCACCACCGCCACGCCGCGCATGAAGGGCAGCCCCGCCAGCACCTGCCGCATCGCGACCTCCATCGCCTGCGTGCTGGTGGGTGCCTCGGTCAGTGCCTGCGAATGCGCGAGCACGCCCAGTGCCATGTCGCCGGCATCGAACGTGCGGGCGGCCTGGTCTTCGATGATTCGGGCCAGCAGCTGGGCCTGTACCTGGCTGGCGGTCATCGTCGCGCGCATGTCGTTCACAGCCAGCAGGGCCATCGCGGCAGCGGCCAGCAGCGCGGCCGCCACGCCGGCGGCCAGCACAAGGCCGCTCGCTGGCAGCCCACGAAAGCGCAGCGCCGGTTCCGCCGCGGGCGATGGGGGGGAGGGGGCGCGGCGCTTCATCGTCATTTCAGGGCTCGATCACCTGGCCGAGGCCGTTCTTTTCCGCGGCGGCCTTGAGCCGGCCATCGCGCTTGATGCGGACCACGAAGTCGTTCATCTGCCGCAGCCACGCACCATCGCCGGGACGCACCGCGTAGGCGTAGGGCACGACCTGGATCGAATGCGCCGGCACGAGGAGCTTGGCCCAGTTGGCGTTGTCCAGCAACTGGCGGCTGTAGAAATAATTGGTCATGAACACATCCACGCGGCCTGAGATGAGCTCCTGCTCGCGCGTGGACGGCGCGTCGACCGGTACCACCCGCGCATGGTGCAGTTGCGCCGTCATGAGCGGCCCCGTCAGGGTGCCTTGCTGCACGCCGACCCGCACGCCGGGCTGGTCGATGTCGGCCCATTGCGTGACCACCGCATTGTTCTTGGTGGTGATGGCATACACGTCGCTGTGCAGGTAGGGCTGCGTGAAGTCCAGCACCTGCCGGCGCTGCGGCGTCACGGCGATGGCGGACATGGCCACATCGCAGCGGCGGCTTGTCAGGTCGGCCACCAGCGATGGAAAGGATGAATCCACGTACTCCAGGCGCGCGCCCAGGTCTTTCGCGAGTTCGGCCGACAGGTCGATGTCGATGCCTTTCAACTCCCGCGTGCGAGGATGGCGGTAGGTCACCCCGTAGTAGTCGGGCCAGATGCAGACCCGCAAGACCCCGGTCGAGCGCACCCGGTCGGATACCGACTCGGCCTTTGCAGCCGGCCACGCGGCCATGCAAATCAGCAGCGACAGGGAAAGGGCGATCCGCTTCATGCCATCCATTCTTCAGGGCCGTGCCCTGCAGGGAAAAGGGCACGCGATGTCCTCGGGATGCGGGCCGGCCGGGAGGGCGGCCTGGGGTGTCCGTGCATCATAGGCCCCTGCCCGATCCATGGGCGCGCGAAGCGGGCTTTTTGCCAGGCGCTGGTGCGGGGGCGACGAGCGGTGATGACCATGGCGTGGGCGGTGAGAAAATGATAGAAATAAAAAAATGGCGCGATGGGCGGATTTTAATCAGAAAAATCATTTTTATCATCTTTAAATTTGTTTGTTTTGAACCCAACAGCGGCACAATTCACGCATGGCAACATCTGCTCCTGAGATCTCCGATCTGACCGATCACTGCACCACCCTGGAGGTGGCCAAGCTGCTCGGCATGGCCGTTCGATCCGTTCAACTCATGGTGGACCGCGGGGAGCTCCAAGCCTGGAAGACGCCCGGCGGACACCGGCGCATTTCCCGCGCGTCCGTTCAGCAATGGCTGCAGGGCAACAAGGCCGCCCCCTCCCCGCCGCACAACCGACGAGCGGACGACGCGCGGCCCGGGGCCGAGGCCGGCGCGCCGAAAAAGCCCCTGCTGTTGCTCATCGAGGATTCGACGCACTTCCAGAACCTCATCCAGCTCATCGTGCAGCAGCAGTTTCCCGAACTGGGGCTGCAGGTGGCCGACGACGGCATTGCCGGCCTGGCCCTGTATGGGCAACTGCAGCCGGACATCCTCATCGTGGACATCCTGCTGCCCGGACTGGATGGCGCGACCCTGATCACCACGCTGCGGTCCCATCCCCAGTTCGCTCGCAGCGAGCTGATCGTGGTGACCTCGCTCGACGAGTCGCAGCGCGCGCCCTATGCCTTCGCCCTGCAGGGCGTGGCCGTCATCCACAAGCCCCGGCTGGTCGCCGAACTGCCCGGGGCGCTGCAGGCCTGCCTGGAAACGCTGCGCCATGGATGATCCCGTCGTCCTCCTGGTGGAAGACGATGCCCTGGTGTCCCGTTTCGTCGGCATGGTGCTCGACGACCTGCCGGTGCGGCTGCAGATCTGCAGCAGCGTGGAGCAGGCGCTGCAGTTTCTGGCGGAGCACCGTGTCCAGCTGGTGATCACCGATCTGATGATGCCCGGAGAATCCGGCATGGGGCTGATCCAGCGCATGGCCGCCGACCGCTCCCTCGCCGCGGACGCCAAGGTCGTGGTGTTCAGCGCGGGATTGAATACCAAGGTGCGCGAGCAACTGGCGTCGATGAACATCTGGCGTACGCTGGCCAAACCGGCTTCGGTGGGCGATCTGCAAGGCTGCGTGCGGGATGCCCTGCAGCTGGCCGGCCAAAGTCCTCCCCCTGCGCCGCCCGCGCCTGCCGCCCCGGCGGTGGAGGGCCTGGCGGAGCACGAAACCCTCGCGGTGGCCACGCACTTCGCCAACAACCGCCGCCTGTTCGAGAGCTATCGCGAGCGCTGCCTTTTGCAATTCCCCAAGGATCGCGCGGAGGGGGACCGGGCCGCCGCCGTGGCCGACCTGGCCGCGCTGCGCCGGCTGGCGCACAACCTGCGCACCGTACTGCTCACGCTGGGCCGCAGCGAAGGCCACCAAGTGGCCAGCCGCCTCGAAGAGGCCGCCTGCGCCGAAGACGTTCCTGCCGCTGTGGCCGGCTGGAAAGCCCTGCGAGATCATCTGAACGCTTGATCTGAAGCCGCAGGGCGCCTTCGTCAGCGGCCGGCCATGGCGCTAAGCCTGGGGATGGCACGGGGGTTCGCTACGGGCTGGGCACGCCTTTTTCCGACGCCCGCCTGCCCGCTGAACGATGGACCTGCCTGGTGTGCCATGGCGTTGCTCACGCCCGTTTGTGCGCCGAGCTTGAAAATGGCCACGGCCTGCAGGAGTTGCTGGGCTTGCGTGCTCAGGCTGCTGGCTGCCGCAGCGCTTTCCTCCACCAGGGCCGCGTTCTGCTGGGTGACCTGGTCCATCTGGACGATGGCCTCGCCCACCTGGGCTACGCCCTGGCTTTGCTCGGTGCTGGCGGCGCTCACCTCTCCGATGATGTCGGTGACGCGGCGGATGGCCGTGACCACCTCGGTCATGGTGCTGCCGGCCTTCGCCACCAGCGCCGTGCCCTCGCCCACCTGGGCGACACTGCTGTCGATCAGTGACTTGATCTCTTTCGCGGCCTCTGCGCTGCGCTGCGCCAGGTTGCGCACTTCGCTGGCCACCACCGCGAAACCACGGCCTTGCTCGCCGGCCCGGGCGGCCTCCACGGCGGCGTTGAGCGCCAGGATGTTGGTCTGGAAGGCGATGCCGTCGATCACGCCGATGATGTCGGCGATGCGTTTGGAGCTATCGTCGATGATCTTCATCGTGCTCACGACGTCGTTCACCACCTGACCGCCCTGAACGGCGACGGTCGATGCGCTCACGGCCAACTGGTTGGCCTGGCGGGCGTTGTCCGCGTTCTGTTTCACGGTGCTGGACAGCTCCTCCATCGAGGCCGCGGTTTCTTCCAGCGCGCTGGCTTGCTGTTCGGTGCGGGCCGACAGGTCGCTGTTGCCCTGGGCGATCTCGGCGCTGGCCGTGGCCACGCCGTCGGAGCCATGGCGCACGGTGGCCACCACCGAAGTCAGCGCCTCCTGCATGCGGGCCATGGCGGCCATCACGCTCACCGTGTCGCCGCTGCGTACCACCAGTGCCGCGCTCAGGTCGCCGGCCGCCACATTGTTGGCGGCTGCCGCCAACGCGGAAGGTTCGGCGCCCAGCGAACGGGAGAGATCACGAACGATGAGCCAGCCGACCAGCACGCTGACGACCAGCATCAGCGCTGCGGCCACACCCAGCACCACGGCCATGTTGTGGGCATGGGCCAGGGCCTCTTTGGCGACTTGATTGGCCAGGCCACGCTGGATTTCGCGGGATGCGTCCACGGCGCCGAACAAGGCGTTTTGCAGGGTGCGCACTTCTTTGATCAGTAACGTTCCCGCCGCTGCGCTGTCACCGGCTTCCGCCAGAGCGATGGCCCGATCGATGGCCTGGTTGTAAGGCTCGCGGTTGGCGTTGATGATGCGCAGTTGCTCGCGGGTCACCGGCAGGGCCAGCGACGCATCCAGCTGCTGGAGCAGTGCGGCATTGGCCGCGCGAGCTTCGGCAACCTTCTTCTTCTCGCCCTGGCGCAGTGTCGGGTCGCTGGAGATGATGATGTTGCGCACTGCGCGCGCGCCGTTGTTCAGGTTGTCCTTGATGTCGGTGAACTGTGCCACCTTGACCATGCGGTTGGCCGACACCTCGGCCAGGTCCTTGGCCAGGCCCTGCATGCGGAGCGCAGCGAGCAGCGCAATGGCGACGCCGAGGGTGGCGAGCAGCCCGAATCCGATGATCAATCGGGTGGAGATCTTTAGGTGTTGCATGGTCAGTGCCTCGTCAATACGATGGTGAAAATATCATTTTTATTAATTATGCCATTTTCATTTCAAACGTGTGCAAACGTTTCCTGGGTGTGCGCTCGTTGGCAGCCAGTCGCGCAGGCCACGGCTCGGCCCCCAGAGCACGGTGGTCCAGGCAGCGGCAACAGGACGGAGTGGCGCATCCGGCGTGAGGCTCGGCGCGACGATGAAGAAGCAGCGAAGGAAAAGAGCAGGGCGCCGCGCCCGACGCTCAGCGTTCGGTGCCGAAGCTCAGGGCATCACCCAGCGGTCCGCCGCCGCCCGGATGTGCGAGCGCATGGCCGACTCCGCCAGCAAGGGGTCGCGCGCCGCGAGGCAGCGGTAGATCTGCTCATGCTCGGCCAGGGCCGCGTGCCAGGTCGGCTGGCCTTCCAGCCGCTCGCGCATGTGGCTGGCCAGCGGCCCGCGGCGCTCGTCGAACAGGCTGCCCACCAGCCGCACCAGCACCGAGTTGCCGGTCATCTCCGCGATGCGCACGTGGAACTCTCGGTCGTGCTCCAGGACGTCGCGCCCGGCCGCGATGTCGGCGCGCATGGCGTCAATGCTGGCCTGCACACGGACCAGGCCGTCCGGCGTGGCATGCACGCACGCCAGCACGATGACCGCCCCTTCCACCGCGCCCCGCGCCTGCATCAGTTCGGCCGGGCTCTCGCCCATGGAAGGGGGCAGGGCGGAGCGCCGCAGCGCGCGGCTGCACACATACACGCCCGAGCCCATGCGGATTTCCACGCTGCCTTCGATCTCCAGGGCGATCAGCGCCTCGCGCAGCGAGGGGCGTGACACGCCCAGTTGCTGCGCCAGATCGCGCTCGGGCGGCAGGCGGCTGCCTTCCCGGTAATCGCCCTGCTGGATCAGCAGGCGCACCTTGTCCGCGATCTGCTGGTACAGGCGGCGGGATTCGAGGGCTTTGGTGGAGTCGTTCATCGAGCGTGTACATGAAATTGGCCAGACCATATGGCCTGACCAAACGAGGGGCTGCGCGCAGTGTAGAGGGTGAAATCACTAGATTCCAAGCATTGGATCGCTGAAAACCCTGCGGCTGGGGTTAACCCGGTAAGGCCAATTTGAATTTAGCGCTCAAATTGGCCTTACCAGAAACCCCTGCGATGGGCCGCCGAGCGGTCCGCACGCCGACACTGCCTTGAACTACGCTTTCGACTTCTCAGCGCCGCTGGCCTACTGGCCCGACCTCCTGGCAGGGGCGTGGACCACGCTGTCGCTGTCGCTGGCATCGACCTTCTTCGGCTTCTTGGTGGGCGTGTTCTGCGCACTGGCCAACACCGGCCGCTCGCGCTGGCTGGCCCGGCTGGCGGGGGTGTACATCGAGGTCATCCGCAACACGCCGCTGCTGGTGCAGGTGTTCATCGTGTACTTCGGGCTGGCCTCGCTGGGCCTGCAGGTGGGCGCTTTCACCGCGGCCATCGTGGCGCTGGTGGTGAACGTGGGGGCCTACACCAGCGAGATCGTGCGGGCGGGCATCGAGTCGATTCCCAAAAGCCAGCTGGAGGCGGCCGAATGCATGGGCCTGTCGCGCTGGCAGACACTGCGCCACGTGGTGCTGCCGCCGGCCATCGAGCGCGTGTACCCGGCGCTGTCCAGCCAGTACGTGCTGCTGATGCTGGCCTCGTCGATCTGCTCGCAGATTTCGGCCGAGGAGTTGACGGCGGTGGCCAACCGCATCCAGTCGGACACTTTCCGCTCGGTAGAGACCTATCTCATCGTGGCCGCGGCGTACCTGGCCATGTCGCTGGTGATGCGCGGCGCGCTGTGGCTGGTGGCCATGGTCGCCTTCCCGCGCCGCCGGCGCCTGGGCACCCCCCTTTGAAAGCCGCAGGCACGCACCATGGGCTTTCTCAACGCATCGCACCTTCATTTCCTGTTCGACGGCCTGCTGTGGACCATGGGGCTTTCGCTGCTGGCGTTCGCCGGCGGCGGGCTGCTCGGCTTTGCCGTGGCGCTCGGCAGCGCGTACGGGCCACGCTGGTCGCGCGTGGCCGTGTCCACCTACATCAAGCTGATCCAGGGCACGCCGCTCCTGGTGCTGCTGCCGCTGGCGTATTTCGGCCTGCCCTCGCTCGGGTTCAACGTGGCGCCGCTCACGGCGGCGTCGCTGGCGCTGTCGATCTACGTGTCGGCCTACCTGGGCGAGATCTGGCGTGGCTGCATCGAGTCGGTGCCGCGCACGCAGGCCGAGGCCGCGGAATGCCTGGCCCTGCGCTGGCACCAGCGCGTGTGGCACGTGATCCTGCCGCAGGCCGTGAAGATCGCCACGCCGCCCACCGTGGGCTTCATGGTGCAGATCGTCAAGAACACCTCGCTGGCCTCGGCCATCGGCTTCGTGGAGCTGGCGCGGGCGGGCCAGATCATCAACAACTCCACCTTCGAGCCGTTCGTGATCTTCGTGATCGTGGCGGCCCTGTATTTCGCCCTGTGTTACCCGCTGTCGGTGCTGAGCCGGCGCCTGGAGAGGAGCTTTCATGTCGCCCATCGTTGAGATCGAGAACATCTCCAAGTGCTTCGGCGCCACCCGCGTGCTGGAAGGCGTGTCGTTCACGGTGAGCAAGGGCTCGGTGGTCGCCATCATCGGCCAGAGCGGGTCGGGCAAGAGCACGGCGCTGCGCTGCATCGACCGGCTGGAGACGGTGGATGCCGGCCGCATCCGCGTGTGCGGCCACGAGGTGACCGCGCCCGGGCTGAACCTGCACCAGCTGCGCCGCGACGTGGGCATCGTGTTCCAGAGCTACAACCTGTTCCCGCACCTCACCGTGCTGGAGAACATCATGCTGGCCCCGCGCCTGGTGCAAAAGGCCGCCAAGGCCGAGGTGCGCGATCGTGCCCAGGCCGTGCTGGCGCAGGTGGGCCTGTCCGACAAGGCCGACTGCTACCCCTCGCAGCTGTCGGGCGGCCAGCAGCAGCGCGTGGCCATCGCCCGGTCGCTGGCCATGCAGCCGCAGCTGATGCTGTTCGACGAGGTGACCTCGGCGCTGGACCCGCAACTGACCGGCGAGGTGCTGCGCGTGATGGAAAAGCTGGCCGAAGGCGGCATGACCATGATCCTCGTCACGCATGAGATGGGCTTTGCGCGCAAGGTGGCCGACGAGGTCATCTTCATGCACCGGGGCCGCGTGTGGGAGCACGGTCCGGCCTCGATCCTCGATGCGCCAGCCACCACCGAGCTGCGCGATTTCGTCGGCAACGGCCTGTAGCGCTGCCACGGTGATTCCCGAGCCCCGCGCCAGACGGGGCCGACCCCCAACCCTTCCCTTTCACACGGAGACAAAGCCCCATGACAACACCGCGTTCCTTCCTGCTGCGCACCCTGCTGGCCTCGGCCGCCCTGATGGCCTTCGGCGCCGGCAGCGCCCATGCCGATCTGCTCAAGGACATCCGCGAGGCCAAGAAGATCCGCATCGCTCTCGACACCGGATCGCCGCCCTACGGTTTCGTGGACGACGCGATGAAGCCCGTGGGCTCCGACGTGGAGACCGCGCAGCTGCTGGCGCAGGACCTGGGCGTGGCCCTGGAGATGGTGCAGACCACCAGCCCCAACCGCATTCCCTTCCTGCAGACGGGCAAGGCCGACATCGTGGTCGCCTCGCTGTCGGTCACGCCCGAGCGCGAGAAGGTCATCGACTTTTCGGTGCCCTACGCGCAGATCCTCGCCGTGGTCGCCGCCCCCAAGGCCGCGGACATCAAGGGATTCGAAGACCTGCAGGGCAAGCGCGTGGCCACCACGCGCGGCTCCAACAACGACAAGGTCGTCACGCAGGGCGCCAAGGGCGCGCAGATCGTGCGCTTCGACGACGACGCCACGCTGGTCACCGCCGCGGTGAGCGGGCAGGCGGACATCATCGCCACCTCGCCCGCCATCGTGAACACGGTCCTGGCGAAGTCACCGCAGAAGGACCTGGTGCAGAAGTTCGTCATGCAGAAGGTGCCGCTCGGCGTCGGCCTGCGCAAGAACGAGCCCGAGCTGAAGGCCTGGATCAACGACTGGATCACCAAGAACACCGAGAACGGCAAGCTCGTGGCGATCTACAAGAAGTACCACGGCGGGAACTGAGCCAGCGGCTCAGTCCACCGACCCACCCACCCCTCTTTTTCCTGCATTGCGAGCCCCCATGCTGACCGTCATCTGTGAAACCCCTGGCACCCTGCGCGCCGTGGAGCGCGAACGCCCCGTGCGCGGAGAGGGCGAAGTGCTGCTGCGCGTCAAGCGCGTGGGCGTGTGCGGCACCGACCTGCACATCTACACGGGCAACCAGCCGTTCCTGCAGTACCCGCGGGTGATGGGGCACGAACTGTCGGGCGTGGTGGAAGAGGCCGTGCCTGGCGGGCGGCTGGCGGTGGGCGACGTGGTCTATGTCATGCCCTACCTCTCGTGCGGCACCTGCGTGGCCTGCCGGCAGGGCAAGACCAATTGCTGCGTCAACATCCAGGTGCTGGGCGTGCACCGCGACGGCGCGTTCACCGAGGTGCTTTCGCTGCCCGAGGCCTTCGTTCACCGCGCCGAGGGCGCCACGCTGGACCAGGCCGCGATGATCGAGTTCCTCGCCATCGGCGCGCACGCCGTGCGCCGGGGCGACGTGCAGCCCGGCCAGCGCGTGCTGGTGGTGGGGGCCGGTCCGATCGGCATGGCCGCCATGATCTTCGCGAAGCTGCGCGGCGCCGAGGTGACGGCCATCGACGGCCGGCAGGACCGCGTAGCCTTTTGCCAGCGCGAGCTGGGCGTGGCCCATGCCGTGGCGCTGGGCGAGGGCGACGAGGCGCAGCTGTCCGCCGCCACGGGCGGCGAGTTCTACGACCAGGTGTTCGACGCCACGGGCAATGCCAAGGCCATCGAGCGCGGCTTCGGCTTCGTGGCGCACGGCGGCAAGTACGTGCTGATCTCGGTGGTGCGCGACACCATCACCTTCTCCGACCCCGAATTCCACAAGCGCGAGACCACGCTGCTGGGCAGCCGCAACGCCACCACCGAAGACTTCGAGACCGTGCTGGCCGCCATGCGCGCGGCCAGG
>NZ_BAAJYT010000071.1:0-17742 GCF_057541515.1 Acidovorax sp. KNOB132 | reverse complement strand
GTGGCCAAGATCATTGCTTAAGCCTCAGGCACAAAGGAACTTGCCATGTCCAAGCAAAAAATCCGCATCCGCCTGAAGGCGTTTGATTACAAGCTGATCGACCAGTCCGCTGCCGAGATCGTTGATACCGCCAAGCGCACCGGCGCCATCGTCAAGGGCCCCGTGCCCCTGCCGACGCGCATGAAGCGTTTCGACATCCTGCGTTCGCCGCACGTCAACAAGACCAGCCGCGACCAGCTCGAAATCCGCACGCACCAGCGCCTGATGGACATCGTCGATCCGACGGACAAGACGGTGGACGCGCTGATGAAGCTCGACCTGCCGGCTGGCGTGGACGTCGAAATCAAGCTGCAGTAATTTAGCGGCTCCGGCGCGCGGCGGTTGCTGCGCGCCAACACATAACGCGGACTTGCTTGCAAAAGCAGTCCGCGTTATACTTTGCGGCTTCGCCTTTTTTTGCGCTTTGCGTGACGGCGGCGGAGTTTTATCAACCTTCTTTCGCGCACGGCGGTGCAAACGTTGTGCAAACGCTTTGGCCAATTGAAGTCGAGGCGGTGAAAGTTTTGGAGAAAATCAATGAGTCAAAGCAACTCCCAAGGGTTGCTGGGCCGCAAGGTGGGCATGATGCGTCTGTTCACCGATGACGGGGACGCAGTGCCCGTCACGGTGGTGGATGTGTCCAACAACCGCGTGACCCAGGTTAAAACCCAAGAGAACGATGGCTACGTGGCCTTGCAGGTCACGTTTGGTTCGCGCAAGGCATCGCGTGTGACCAAGCCCGCAGCGGGCCATCTGGCAAAGGCCGGCGTCGAAGCCGGTGAAGTGATCCGCGAATTCCGCGTGACCGCTGACGTCGCCGCCCAGTACGCCGTCGGTTCCACCGTCCCCGTGACGCTGTTCACCGTGGGCCAGAAGGTGGACGTGCAAGGCACGTCGATCGGTAAGGGCTACGCTGGCACGATCAAGCGCCACAACATGGCCTCGCAGCGCGCATCGCACGGTAACAGCCGTTCGCACAATGTGCCTGGCTCCATCGGTATGGCACAAGACCCCGGTCGCGTGTTCCCCGGTAAGCGCATGACCGGCCACCTGGGCGATGTCACCAAGACCACGCAAAACCTCGATGTCATCCGCATCGACGAAGCGCGTCAACTGCTCTTGATCAAGGGCGCCATTCCGGGCTCCAAGGGCGGGTTCGTGACGGTGCGTCCAGCAGTCAAGGCCAAAGCTTCCAAGGGAGCGAACTAATGCAGCTCGAACTCCTGAATGACCAAGGCCAGGCCGCATCGAAGTTCGATGCGCCCGAAACCGTGTTCGGTCGCGAATACAACGAAGATCTGGTTCACCAGATGTGGTGGCTTACCAGGCCAATGCCCGCCAGGGCACGCGTGCTCAAAAAGACCGCGAGCAGGTCAAGCACTCCACCAAGAAGCCCTTCAAGCAAAAAGGCACCGGCCGCGCTCGCGCTGGTATGACCTCCTCGCCTCTGTGGCGTGGGGGCGGTCGCATCTTCCCGAATCTGCCTGAAGAAAACTTCACGCAGAAGATCAACAAGAAGATGTACCGCGCCGGTATGGCTGCGATCTTTTCGCAGCTGGCCCGTGAAGGCCGTCTGGCCGTGGTGGACTCGCTGACGCTGGAAAGCCCCAAGACCAAGGTGCTCGCCGACAAGTTCAAGGCGATGAACCTGCAGTCGGTGATGGTGATCGCCGACGAAGTGGACGAAAACCTGTACCTTGCTTCGCGCAATCTGAAGAACGTGTTCATCGTTGAACCCCGTTACGCAGACCCCGTGTCGCTGGTGCACTACAAGAAAGTGCTCGTCACCAAGGGCGCGATCGACAAACTCAAGGAGATGTTCGCATGAGCACGCCCAAGTTTGACGAAGGTCGTCTGATGCAAGTGCTGGTCGCTCCCATCGTGTCCGAAAAGGCCACCATGGTTGCCGAGAAGTCCAATGCTGTGACGTTCAAGGTGCTGCAGAACGCAACCAAGCCAGAAATCAAGGCCGCTGTGGAATTGATGTTCAAGGTCGAGGTCAAGGGCGTCTCTGTGGTGAACACCAAAGGCAAGGCCAAGCGTTTTGGCAAGACCATGGGCCGCCGCGACAACGTGCGCAAGGCTTATGTCACGCTGCAACCAGGTCAAGAGCTGAACCTGTCCGGGGAGGCCGCGTAATCATGGCCGTCATCAAAATGAAACCCACTTCGCCCGGCCAACGCGCTGTGGTGAAGGTTACCCGTGACCACCTGTACAAGGGTGAAGCGTATGCGCCGCTGCTGGAGCCTCAGTTCCAGAAGGCCGGTCGCAACAACAACGGTCACATCACGACCCGCCACAAGGGCGGCGGTCACAAGCACCACTACCGCGTGGTGGATTTCGTCCGCAACAAGGATGGCATCCCCGCAAAGGTCGAGCGCATTGAATACGATCCGAACCGTACGGCCCACATCGCTCTGGTGTGCTATGCCGACGGCGAGCGCCGTTACATCATTGCCCCCCGTGGTCTGGAAGTCGGCAGCACGCTCCTGAGCGGCTCCGAAGCCCCGATCCGTGCAGGCAACACGCTACCGATCCGCAACATCCCCGTGGGTTCGACCATCCACTGCATCGAGCTCAAGCCCGGTGCCGGTGCGCAGATCGCACGCTCGGCAGGTGCTTCCGCAACGCTGCTGGCCCGTGAAGGCACGTACGCCCAGGTGCGCATGCGCTCTGGCGAAGTGCGCAAGATCCACATCGAGTGCCGTGCAACCATCGGCGAAGTCGCCAACGAAGAGCACAGCCTGCGCCAACTCGGCAAGGCCGGTGTGAAGCGCTGGATGGGTATTCGCCCAACGGTTCGTGGCGTGGCCATGAACCCGGTGGATCACCCTCACGGTGGTGGCGAAGGCCGCACCGGCGAAGGCCGCCATGCAGTCGATCCTTGGGGCAATCTGACCAAGGGTTATCGCACCCGCAACAACAAGCGCACACAAGTGATGATTGTGTCGCGTCGCAAGAAGTAAGGGATAACAAATGACTCGCTCTCTCAAAAAGGGTCCGTTTGTTGACCACCACTTGATGGCAAAGGTCGAAAAGGCCATTGCGACCAAGGACAAGAAACCAGTCAAGACCTGGTCGCGTCGCTCCATGGTTCTGCCCGATTTCATCGGTCTGACCATTGCCGTGCACAACGGCAAGCAGCACGTACCGGTGTATGTCACCGACCAGATGGTGGGCCACAAGCTGGGCGAATTCGCCCTGACGCGCACCTTCAAGGGTCACCCCGCGGACAAGAAAGTCCAGAAGAAGTAAGGAACGACCATGTCTGAAACACGTGCAGTCCTCCGGGGCGTCCGTCTGTCGGTCGACAAGGGCCGTCTGGTCGCTGATCTGATCCGCGGCAAGAAGGTCGACCAGGCTCTGAACATCCTGACGTTCACGCAGAAAAAAAGCTGCAGGAATCGTCAAGAAGGTGCTGGAGTCCGCCATCGCCAACGCTGAGCACAACGACGGCGCCGACATCGACGAACTGAAGGTCAAGACCATCTACGTCGAACAAGGCACCACGCTCAAGCGTTTCACCGCGCGCGCCAAAGGCCGCGGCAATCGCATCAGCAAGCCCACGTGCCATGTGTACGTGACGGTTGGCAACTGAAGGCCCGAGGAAGACTATGGGACAGAAAATCCATCCTACCGGCTTCCGCCTGGCGGTCAGCCGCAACTGGGCCAGCCGTTGGTACGCGAGCAACCGTGACTTCGCCGGCATGCTGGCCGAAGACATCAAGGTGCGCGAATACCTGAAGGCCAAGCTGAAGAACGCTGCCGTCTCGCGCATCCTGATCGAGCGCCCCGCCAAGAATGCCCGCATCACCATCTACTCGGCACGTCCGGGCGTGGTGATCGGCAAGAAGGGCGAAGACATCGAGAACCTGAAGAAGGAACTCGCTACGCGTCTGGGCGTGCCGGTAGCAGTGAACATCGAAGAAGTGCGCAAGCCCGAAATCGATGCCAAGCTGATCGCCGACAGCATCACGCAACAGCTGGAAAAGCGGATCATGTTCCGCCGCGCCATGAAGCGCGCCATGCAAAACGCCATGCGTCTGGGCGCCCAGGGCATCAAGATCATGTCGTCCGGCCGTCTGAACGGGATTGAAATCGCCCGTTGCGAGTGGTACCGCGAAGGTCGCGTGCCGCTTCACACCCTGCGCGCTGACATCGACTACGGCACGTCCGAAGCCAAGACCACCTACGGCGTCATCGGCGTCAAGGTCTGGGTCTACAAGGGCGATACGCTGGGCCGCAACGATCTGCCTGCAGTGGAAACACCGCGTCCAGAAGAAGAGCGTCGTCCCCGTGGCCCGCGTCGCGATGGCCGCCCAGGTGGCGATCGTCCGGGTGCAGGCCGTGGTGGTCCACGCCGTCCAGCCGGTGCCAATGCGGCGCCTGCAGACGGTAGCGACAAGCCCGCCGGTGCCGGTGGCGCCGATAACACCGCCGTTAAGCGCGTTCGCAAGGTTGACGCGCCCGCTACAGCAGCGGACGGCAAAGGAGAATAAAGATGCTGCAACCCGCTCGCCGCAAGTACCGCAAAGAGCAGAAGGGCCGTAACACCGGCGTTGCCACCCGTGGCAATTCGGTGGCCTTCGGTGACTTCGGCCTGAAGTGCACGGACCGTGGTCGTCTGACGGCCCGCCAGATCGAGGCCGCACGCCGTGCGATCTCCCGTCACGTGAAGCGTGGCGGCCGTATCTGGATCCGCGTGTTCCCCGACAAGCCGATCTCTACCAAGCCCGCCGAAGTTCGGATGGGTAACGGTAAGGGCAACCCCGAGTATTACGTGGCTGAAATTCAGCCCGGCAAGGTGGTGTTCGAGATCGTCGGTGTGCCTGAAGAACTGGCCCGTGAAGCGTTCCGCCTGGCTGCTGCCAAGCTGCCGCTGCGCACCACGTTCGTGGCCCGTCAAATTGGCGCTTAAATTCAGGAGAATCGAAATGACGAAAGCTGCTGAACTGCGCCAAAAAGACGTCGCTGGCATCGAAACCGAAATCAAGTCCTTGCAAAAGGCCCACTTCGGTCTGCGCATGCAGAAGGCCACGCAACAACTGGCAAACACCAATACGCTGCGTATCACCCGTCGGGATATCGCTCGTGCCAAGACCATTCTTGCTGAAAAGCAAGCCGCCAAGTAAGGAGCCCACATGACGGAAGCTAAAAAATCCCTCAAGCGCACCTTGATTGGCAAGGTGGTCAGCGACAAGCGTACGAAAACCGTGACCGTGCTGGTCGAGCGCCGTGTGAAGCACGAGCTCTACGGCAAGATCGTGGCGAAATCCAGCAAGTACCACGCCCATGACGAAAAGGGCGAATACAAGTTGGGTGACACCATCGAGATCACGGAAAGCCGTCCGATCTCCAAGACCAAGAACTGGGTTGCCACCCGGCTGGTCCAGAAGGCCGCACTGGTCTGATTGGCAGATCCTTACAAGCCCTACGGGCTTGTTGGCTGCAAAGCCGCTCAAAACGACCCACAATGCTGGGTCGTTTTGTTTTTGGGGGCCCGCGTTCTGCAGGTCCCTCATTCCACCCCCTAGGAGCCCAGCATGATCAAAGTCGGTGAAACCCTGCCCGCCATCACCTTGATGGAATATTCCGAAGTCGAAGGCGACGGTTGCAGCCTCGGCCCCAACCCTGTCGCGGTGGACCAGGCCACCACCGGCAAGACCATCGCGCTGTTTGCCGTGCCAGGTGCCTTCACGCCAACCTGTTCCGCCAAGCATGTTCCCGGATATGTGGAGCAGGCCGAGGCTTTCAAGGCCGCGGGTGTGGACGAGATCTGGTGCCTGAGCGTGAATGACGCGTTCGTGATGGGTGCCTGGGCGCGCGATCAGAAGACGCAGGGCAAGGTACGCATGCTGGCGGACGGCGATGCCGCTTTTGCCAAGGCCACGGGCCTGACGCTGGATTTGAACGGCAAGGGCCTGGGCCTGCGCAGCAATCGCTATTCGATGCTGGTGAAAGATGGCAAGGTGGCATCACTGAACATCGAAGCGCCCGGCAAGTTCGAAGTGAGCGACGCGGCAACGCTGCTGGCACAGGCCAAGGGCTGAACGCACAAGGTGCCGCTGGCTGGGGATGGGAGAGGAGATTGCCATCCCGCGTCCAGCGCCATGCGGTTTGCTGGGTGACCTCACAGCAGGCGTTGTGTGGTGATGGCAGCACGGTCCCCAGAGGCGGAGCACGGCCCTTTGTGCCAAGCCAACACGCTGGTCATGGCGGCCCGGCATCGGGTGCTCCGTCCCGGCGCCTGCTCGCCGTGCATTAATCGATATCCGCCTTGAGGTAGTGCGAGCCTGCGATGGGGTTGTGATAGTAGGGCGGGATTTCTTCGAAGCCCAAGTCGGCATACAGCGCACGGGCCGATTCCATGCCATCGAGCGTATCGAGCAGCACGCAGGCATATCCCGCTTGCCGCGCGGCATCGAGAATGGCCTCTGCCAGTTGCCGGCCGAGGCCGAAACCGCGGAATGCCTTGCGCACATACAGGCGCTTCATTTCGCTGGCGTTGGGGTAGTCGGCGTTGTCCATGGGGCGCAGGGCACAGCAGCCCGCGATGGCACCGTCCACTTCCGCCAGCAGGATCTGGCCACGCGGCGGTGCATAGTCCGCCGGCAGGGTGGCCAGTTCGGCCTCGAAGTTCTGGAAATACAGGTCGATGCCCAAGCTGTCGGCATATTCCCGGAAGATGTCGCGCACAGCGTCCATCTCAGCAGGAAGGGTCGGCGTCAGCAGGGCCACGGAGGGCTGGTCCACAGGCGGTTGCTAGGAACGAAGGAGTTGCCAGTGTAGCGGGCTCTGCCCGGCCCATTCAACCGGCGGTTGGCCGCCCAAGCTGTGGAGCGAGGGTCAGGTCTCTGCCAGCAGGCGCTCGATGAGCCGATGGAGCTCGGGGAAGTCGGGAGCCCCGACATAGGTTTTGACGATCTCTCCGTGCTTGTTGACGATGAAGGTGGACGGGGTGAGCTTGACGTCGCCCCAGGCCTGGGCCACCGCGCCCGTGTTGTCGATGGCAACCTTGAACGGCAGTTGGCGGGTTTCGGCGAAATTCACCACATAGCTCGGTGGGTCGTAGCTCATGGCGACGGCCAAGGTGTCGAAGCCCTGTGCCCGGTACTTCTGGTAGGTTGCCACGACCTCGGGCATCTCGGCCACGCAGGTGACGCAACTGGTGGCCCAGAAGTTGACCAGGGTGACCTGGCCGTGCAGATCGGCGGTGGTCTTCTTGGAGCCGTCCAGCAGCACAAAGGTCGACTGCGGTGCCTGGGACGTGCCGGCGCCCAGGAACACGAAGGCGCCGATGCCTGCGAATGCCGCCACTGCCGCGGCGCCCAACCAATGCTTGATGCCCATTGCGCTCTTTCCACCTGTGTCTGCACGGTGCGTGCAGCTGTCTGTCGACATTTTGCCGGACGGTCCGGATCTTCGGGATGATGGAGCGCAAGGCCCCGCGAAAGTTCGCTGATCCTGCGAAGCCGAAGCCCCGGACCGGCTTGCCACAGCAGGCCCATTGCGGCACTCCGGATAATGCGCGGATGCACTGCCCAATTGGTATCGCCTCTGCGCTGGCCCTGCTGCTCGCCGGCTGCAGCCCCGCGCTGAACTGGCGCAGCGTGCCACTCGAAAGCGCCGGCCTCACGGTGCTGCTGCCTTGCAAGCCGGATCATGCGACACGTTCGGTGGATCTGGGTGGGCTGCCCGCGGATCTGGCCATGGTGGGCTGCGAGGCCGATGGCGCGACGTTTGCCGTTTCGCACATGGTGGTCGAAGACCCCTCGCAGGCGGGCGCTGTCCTCGCGCAGTGGCGGGCGGCGGTGCTGGCACGCATGCAGGCGCCGGCGGCAGGGGATGCCGAGGCCGGTGCTGTTGCCTTCGTGCCGGCCGGTGCCCTGGCCCTGCCGCAGTCGGTGCGGCTGCAAGCCCAGGGGCGGCGCAGCGACGGCGGTGCGGTGATCGCGCAAGCCGTCTGGTTTGCCCGCATGGAAGGGCGGCAGGCGCGCCTGTACCACGCGGTGGTCTATACGGACGCCCCGCGCATGGCGGTCGCGGACACGTTCTTTGCCGGACTGGCGCTGCCATGATCGGGGTGGCCTCTGCTTCCTCAGGCCTTGCGCGCGGGCTGCGAATGCCCAGCGACGGTTGCACGCGGCGCCATAATGCGGTTCACTCCATCGCCCCATGAGCACGCGCATCCTCATCATTGCCCACTCCCCGCTGGCCCATGCGCTGCGCGAGTGCGCTCTCCATGTTTTCCCCGACTGCGGCGACGAGGTACTCGCGTTCGACGTGCATCCCCACACGCCGCCCGAAGAGACCCTGGCCACCGCCCGCATCCTGCTGGCTTCGCACGACGGCGATTCGCCCACGCTGGTGCTGACCGACGTGTTCGGCGCCACCCCATGCAATGTCGCGCAGCGCCTGGTGGATGGCGAGCACTCACGGCTGGTCACCGGCGTGAATCTGCCCATGCTGCTGCGCACCGTGAGCTACCGGCACGAACCGCTGGAGGCGCTCGTTTCGCGCGCGGTGGTCGGCGGCACCCAGGGCGTGATGCAGGTGGCGATCTCGGCCCCGCAGAACCAGATACGACGTTCCCACCATGATCAAGACGACCATCACCATCAGCAATAAGCTGGGCCTGCACGCCAGGGCGTCCGCCAAGCTCACGAAGCTGGCAGGCAGTTTTCCGTGTGATGTCTGGCTGGCCAAGGGCGAGCGGCGCATCAATGCCAAGAGCATCATGGGCGTCATGATGCTGGCCGCCGGGCTGGGCTCGACGGTCGAGTTGGAGACCAACGGCGCGCAGGAGCAGGAAGCCATGGATGCGCTTCGGGCCTTGATCGACGGCAAGTTCGGCGAAGGGGAGTGATGTGCGGGCCGCGCTGATCGCCTGCCGCGCCGCCTGCCAGCCTGCGCATGCCGCGGACAGGTCCGGAGCGCCAGCGCCATGACGTTCGCCGTCCACGGTCTGGCGGTCGCCCGCGGCATTGCCATCGGGCGCGCCGTGCTGGTCGCCTCGAGCCGCGTGGACGTGGCGCACTATTTCATCGAGGCGGACCAGGTCGGCGCGGAGATCGTGCGCGTGCGCAACGGCCGCAACGCGGTGGTGGAGGAACTGCAGCGCCTGCAGGCCGAGATGCCGCACGATGCGCCCCCCGAGTTGGCGGCGCTGCTCGACGTGCACATGATGCTGCTGCAGGACGAGGCGCTGGTGAGCGGCGTCAAGCATTGGATCACCGACCGCCTCTACAACGCCGAATGGGCGCTGACCACCCAGCTGGAGGTCATCGCGCGGCAGTTCGACGAGATGGAGGACGAGTACCTGCGTGAGCGCAAGGCCGATCTGGAGCAGGTGGTGGAACGCGTCCTGCGCCACATGAAAGGCGTGGCCAGCCCGGTGGCGCCGCCGCCCAGCAGCCCCCGCCGCAGCAACCAGCAGGACCTGCTGCTGGACGACACGGTGGACGTGCCTCTCGTGCTGGTGGCCCACGACCTGTCGCCGGCCGACATGCTGCAGTTCAAGAAGAGCGTGTTCGCCGGTTTCGTGACGGACGTGGGCGGCAAGACCTCGCACACGGCCATCGTGGCGCGCAGCATGGACATCCCCGCGGTGGTGGGCGCGCGTGCCGCCAGCCAGCTGGTGCGGCAGGACGACTGGGTCATCATCGACGGCGATGCCGGCGTGATGATCGTGGACCCGTCGCCCATCATCCTGGCCGAATACGGTTTCCGCCAGCGCCAGACCACGCTGGAGCGCGAGCGCCTGTCGCGCCTGCGCCATACGCCGGCGGTCACGCTGGATGGGCAGAAGATCGAACTGCTGGCCAACATCGAGCAGCCTGCCGACGCGGCCGCTGCGCTGCGCGGCGGCGCTGCGGGTGTGGGCCTGTTCCGCAGCGAATTCATGTTCATGGGACGCAACGGCAACCTGCCGGGCGAGGAGGAGCAGTACCAGGCCTACCGCGAGGCGGTACAGGGCATGGACGGCATGCCCGTCACGCTGCGCACCATCGACGTGGGGGCCGACAAGCCGCTCGACAAAGGCTACAAGGACAGCTACCTGAACCCCGCGCTCGGCCTGCGTGCCATCCGCTGGAGCCTGGCCGATCCGGCCATGTTCCGCACGCAGCTGCGCGCCGTGCTGCGTGCGGCCGTGCATGGCCCGGTGAACCTGCTGTTCCCGATGCTCGCGCACGTGAGCGAGATCCAGCAGACCCTCGCCCAGGTGGAAATGGCCCGCGCCGAGCTGGAGGCGCGCGGCGTGCCGCATGGGCCGGTGCAACTGGGGGCGATGATCGAGGTGCCGGCCGCCGCGCTCATGGTGCGCAGCTTCCTGAAGTATTTCGACTTCCTGTCGATCGGCACCAACGACCTGATCCAGTACACCCTGGCCATCGACCGCGCCGACGAGGCCGTGGCCCACCTCTACGATCCCCTGCACCCCGCCGTGCTGCAGCTGGTGGCCCAGGTGATTGCCGAGGGCGAGCGCCAGGGCAAGAGCGTGTGCGTGTGCGGCGAGACGGCGGGTGACGTCTCCATGACGCGGCTGCTGCTGGGCCTGGGCCTGCGCAGCTTTTCCATGCACCCGGCGCAGATCCTCGCAGTCAAGCAGGAGGTGCTGCGCGCCGACACCCGCAAGCTCGGGCCGTGGGCGCAGGGCGTGCTTGCCTCGGAAGACCCGGCCGCGCTGCTGGCCGAATAATTTGCTATAAATTTAATAGCTAAAGAGGCAATGAATCTCCTGGCGTCGTGCCTGTTTGACCAGATGCCGCTGCGCTAGCCTTGCCGGTGGCGCTTCCGTCAGAAAACCTGGGCCAGCGTGACGATGAGGCGCCCTTTGTTGGGCGAGTAGCGCGCGGCATCCGCTGCCGGGCCGGTAGCGGCCGCATAGGCGGCCTGCCGGTTGGCCCCCTGCAATGCCCCGGTGAGCGAGAGCCCGCCGCCGAAGTCGTAGGCCGCACCGACCTGGTAATCGACGTAGCTGGGCCATCCCAGGCGGCGGATGTCTCCGGCCATTCGCGTATAGCCGATGGCGGCCTTCAAGCTGAGCTGCGGGCCCAGTGCGCGGCTGTACGCCAGGTTCACATAGCCCGTGTTGCGCCCCGACAGGCCCGAGCCCGCCCGGGCGCCCGCATAGCCGAAATAGTCGTCCGACACCGTGTGCGAGTACTTGAGCGTGAACGTGCCCAAGGCTTCGTCGGCATGGGTGGCGCTGGCATACAGCTCGGTGGTGTTGCCGCTGCGGTTGCCGGGGTAGAGGTAGGCAAGGGCGCCCACGTCGAGATCGGTGGCACCGGCCTTCCATTTGTAGCCGCCGTAGAGGTCGCTCTCCATGCGGTTGCCGCGCAGCCAGTTCACGCTGGCGTTCCAGTTGCCGATGTACCAGCCACTGTCGCCGAAGGCGTAGTCGACGCCGCCCTGCACCGCCGGCTTGAAGGCGCCGGTCTTGGCGAACTGGTTCGAACGGAGCATGTCCTGGTCCTGCCCGCGGAACTTGTAGTTCGAGGTGAGGGCGAGGTTGCCCGTGAACTGGGCGTGGGCCAGCAGCGGCAGCGCCGCGCACAGGGCAGCGGCCAGGGGAAGGGCTCTGAAAACGGGGAAAGGGGTCATGGCTTCACGCGGTCGTTGGAAAAGCGCAAAGCGTAGGCAGGCACCCGTAAAAACGGTGTCAAAAGCATGGCGCCGCCCATCAAGAATCGGTAACGGCACCCCGCCGCCGTGCATTTTTACGGCGCGTTTACGCCCCATGCCCCAGTCTGTGCACCCTTTTTACGGGCGCCTTCCGAGAATCGATTCCATCGTTTTGATGCAGGAGTCAGAGATGGACATCGTGTGGATTGCAGCGCTCGTGGCGCTGTGGGTGGCCATGGCGGAGGCCGTGGTGCTGCTGGGCCGGTTCGACGGCCCCAAGGGAGCATCGCGGTGATCGCGCTCGACGTGCTCTACGGCTTCGGCGCCATCGTGGCCGTCGTCCTGTTCGCGTACCTGGTGTTCGCGCTCATCTGCGCCGAGGAGTTCTGACATGGACGCGTCCGCCTGGGGCCTGCTGGCCCTGTTTCTCCTCGTGCTCCTCGGGCTGGCCTGGCCCCTGGGCCGATGGCTGGCCGCAGTCTGCGATGGCCGGCTGCCGCAATGGATGCACCGCGCCGAGTCGCCGCTGTACCGCGTGGCCGGCGTGCGGCCCGAAGAGAGCATGCACTGGCGGCACTACGCGCTGGCCTTGCTGGCGTTCAATGCCATCGGTGCCGTGGTCGTGTACGGCCTGCAGCGCCTGCAGGCCTGGCTGCCGCTCAACCCGCAGGGCATGCCTGCCGTATCGCCCGACTCGGCTTTCAACACGGCGGTGAGCTTCGTCTCCAACACCAACTGGCAGGGCTATGCGGGCGAGGGCACCATGGGCTACCTGACGCAGATGCTGGGACTGTCGGTGCAGAACTTCCTGTCGGCGGCCACGGGCATCGCCGTCGCGTTCGCGCTGGCCCGGGGCTTTGCCGCGCGCCGCACGGACGGCCAGGGGCTGGTGGGCAACTTCTGGGCCGACATGGTGCGCATCAACGCCTGGGTGCTGGTGCCGGTGTCTCTCGTGATCGCCGTGTTTCTGGTGGGGCAGGGCGTGATCCAGAACTTCTCTCCCTCCAAGGAAGTTGCCACGCTGGAGGCCACGGCCTACCAGAACCCGAAGCTGACGGCCGACGGGCAGCCCGAGAAAGACGCGGCCGGCAACCCGATGACGGAGAGCGCGAGCACCGCCACGCAAACGCTGGCCATGGGGCCGGTGGCATCGCAGGAGGCCATCAAGATGCTGGGCACCAATGGCGGGGGCTTCTTCAATGCCAACTCGGCCCATCCGTACGAGAACCCCACGCCGCTGACCAACTTCGTGCAGATGCTGGCGATCTTCCTGATCCCCGCCGCCCTGTGCTTCACGTTCGGCCGGGTGGTGGGCGACCAGCGCCAGGGGCTGGCGATCCTGGCGGCCATGACCGTGATGTTCGCCGTGGCGGTGGCCGTAGTCATTCCCGCCGAGCAGGCCGGCAACCCGCGCATCGCCGCCCTGGGGGTGGACCAGGCCATGACGGCGCTGCAGTCCGGCGGCAACATGGAGGGCAAGGAAGTGCGCTTCGGCATCACCGCATCGGCACTCTTCGCCGCCGTGACGACGGCCGCCTCGTGCGGCGCGGTGAACGCGATGCACGACTCGTTCACCCCGCTGGGCGGGCTGGTGCCGATGGTGCTGATGCAATTGGGCGAGGTGGTCTTCGGCGGCGTGGGCACGGGCCTGTACGGCATGCTGGTGTTCGCCATCCTCGCAGTGTTCATGGCGGGGCTGATGATCGGCCGCACGCCGGAGTACCTGGGCAAGAAGATCGAAGTGCGCGAGATGAAGCTCACTTCGGTGACCATCCTGGTCACTCCGATCCTGGTGCTGGTGGGCGCAGCGGTCGCCGTGATCGCGCAGGCCGGCCAGTCCGGCATCGCCAACCCGGGCCCCCATGGCTTTTCAGAGATCCTCTACGCCCTCACGTCGGCGGGCAACAACAACGGCAGCGCCTTCGCGGGACTGTCGGCCAACACGCCGTTCTACAACGTGCTGCTGGGGCTGGCCATGTGGTTCGGTCGCTTCGGCGTGATCGTGCCGGTGCTGGCCATCGCGGGCTCGCTCGCCGCCAAGAAGCGGCTGCCCGCCACCGCCGGCACGCTGCCCACGCACGGGCCGCTGTTCGTGGCCCTGCTGGTCGCCACCGTGCTGCTGGTGGGCCTGCTCAATTACGTTCCGTCCCTGGCGCTGGGCCCCGTCGTGGAACACCTGATGCTGTGGACCCCAGTGAGGCCCTGACATGACAACCCCCAAGACATCCCTTTCCCTTTCGCTGTTCGATGCGGCGCTGGTCAAGCCCGCGCTGTGGCAATCGTTCGCCAAGCTCGATCCCCGCGTGCAGTGGCGCAATCCGGTGATGTTCATCGTGTTCATCGGCAGCCTGTTCACCACGCTGCTCTGGCTGCATGCGCTCACGGTGCCGCAGGACACGGGCATGCGCCCGGCCTTCGTGCTGGCGATCGCCGTCTGGCTGTGGTTCACCGTGCTGTTCGCCAATTTCGCCGAGGCGCTGGCGGAGGGGCGCAGCAAGGCCCAGGCCGCATCGCTGCGCGGCCTGCGCAAGGACACCTGGGCCAAGAAGCTCGCCGAGCCGCGCCATGGCGCGACCTTCCTGCCCGAGCAGGCCACCAACCTGCGCCGCGGCGACGTGGTGCAGGTGGATGCGGGCGACGTGATTCCGCTGGACGGCGAGGTCATCGAGGGCGTGGCCTCGGTGGACGAGAGCGCCATCACCGGCGAATCCGCGCCGGTGGTGCGCGAGTCGGGCGGGGACTTCTCGGCCGTCACGGGCGGCACCCGGGTGCTGTCGGACTGGCTGGTGGTGCGCGTGACGGTGAACCCCGGCGAGTCGTTCCTGGACCGCATGATCGGCATGGTCGAGGCCGCAAAGCGCCAGAAGACACCCAACGAGGTGGCGCTCACCATCCTGCTGGTGGCGCTCACCATCGTGTTCCTCGTGGTCACCGTGACACTGCTGCCGTTCTCGATCTTCAGCGTGGGTGCGTCAGGGGCGGGCACTGTCGTGTCGCTCACCGCGCTGGTGGCGCTGCTCGTGTGCCTGATTCCCACCACCATCGGTGGCCTGCTGTCGGCCGTGGGCGTGGCGGGCATGAGCCGCATGATGCAGGCCAACGTGATCGCCACCTCCGGACGCGCGGTGGAGGCCGCGGGCGACGTGGATGTGCTGCTGCTGGACAAGACCGGCACCATCACGCACGGCAACCGCCAGGCGAGCGCGTTCCTGCCCGCCCCGGGCATCCCCAAGGAGCGCCTGGCCCGTGCCGCCATGCTGGCGTCGCTGGCCGATGAAACGCCCGAGGGACGCAGCATCGTCGAGCTGGCGCGCCGCAGCGGCGTGCCCGACGAGACCGCCGCGTCCGGCGTGCGCCTGGTGCCCTTCACGGCGCAGACGCGCATGAGCGGCGTGGACCTGCCAGCCACGGCCGGTGCGCCCGAGGTGGCGTTGCGCAAGGGCGCGGTTCAGGCATGGTGCGTCACATCCAGGCGCTGGGCGGCAGCGTGCCGGCCGAGGTGGTGCGCGCGGCCGACGACGTGGCGCGGCGCGGCAGCACGCCCCTGGCGGTGGCCGAGGGCGCCCAGGTGCTGGGCATCGTCGAGCTCAAGGACATCGTCAAGACCGGCATCAAGGAGCGCTTCGCCGAGTTGCGGCGCATGGGCATCAAGACGGTGATGATCACGGGCGACAATAAGCTGACCGCCGCCGCCATCGCCGCCGAGGCGGGGGTGGACGACTTCCTGGCCGAGGCCACGCCCGAGGACAAGCTGGCGCTGATCCGCCAGTACCAGGCCGAGGGCCGCCTGGTGGCCATGACCGGCGATGGCACCAACGATGCACCGGCACTGGCCCAGGCCGACGTGGCCGTGGCCATGGGCAGTGGCACGCAGGCCGCCAAGGAGGCCGGCAACATGGTGGACCTGGACTCCAACCCCACCAAGCTGCTGGAGGTGGTGGAGACCGGCAAGGCCCTGCTGATGACGCGCGGCTCGCTCACCACGTTCTCCATCGCCAACGACGTGGCCAAGTATTTCGCCATCATTCCGGCGATCTTCGTATCCACCTACCCGCAGCTGGCCGCGCTCAACGTGATGCGGCTGGCGAGTCCCTCCTCGGCCATTTTGTCGGCGGTGGTGTTCAACGCGCTGGTGATCGTGTTCCTGATCCCGCTGGCGCTCAAGGGCGTGCGCTATCGCCCGGTCGGCGCCGCCGCGCTGCTGCGCCGCAACCTGGCGATCTATGGCCTGGGCGGGCTGGTGGTTCCGTTCATCGGCATCAAGCTCATCGACTGGGTGCTGGTGGCCGTGGGCCTCGTTTGAACTGTGCAAGGAAGCATCGACATGACCAAAATCCTCCGTCCCGCGCTGACCCTTTTCGTGCTGCTGAGCGTGATCACGGGCGTTGTCTATCCGCTCATCGTCACGGGCGTGGCGCAGGCCGCGTTTCCGCAGCAGGCCGCGGGCAGCCTGGTGCTGCGCGGCGGGCAGACCGTGGGCTCGTCCCTGATCGGGCAGAACTTCACCGACCCGAAGCACTTCTGGGGCCGCCCGTCGGCCACCGCGCCCATGCCCTACAACGCCAGCGCGTCGGGCGGCTCCAACCTGGGACCGCTGAATCCCGCCCTCACGGAAGCCGTCACCGCGCGCGTCCAGGCGCTGCGCGAGGCCGATCCCGGCAATGCCGCGCCCGTGCCCGTGGACCTGGTCACGGCCTCCGCCAGCGGGCTCGACCCGCACATCAGCCCCGCCGCCGCGCGCTACCAGGCCAGTCGCGTGGCCAAGGCGCGGGGCTGGCCGGTGGAGCGCGTGCAGGCCCTGATCGACGCGCACACCGATGCCCCGTTCCTGGGGCTCCTCGGTGACCCGGGCGTGAACGTGCTCGCCCTGAATCTCGCGCTCGATGCCGAGCGGTGAGCCCCATGGCGCGTGCGCCGATCCCGGCGCAACGCCCGCCACAATAGGGTCCGCACGTTCCTTCGCCCATGCCTGACATCGCCCGCCCGGACCCCGATGCGCTCATCGCCCAGATGCGCGCGGAGGAAGAGCGCACCCAGCGCGGCAAGCTGCGCATCTATTTCGGTGCCAACGCGGGCGTGGGCAAGACCTGGTCGATGCTGAGCGCGGCGCAGCGCGAGCGCAAGGCGGGGCGCGACGTGCTCATCGGGGTGGTCGAGACCCATGGCCGCAGCGAGACCGCCGCGCTGGTCGAGGGCCTGCCCGTGCTGCCGCTGCGCAGCCTGGACTACCGGGGCCGCCAGCGCACCGAGTTCGACCTCGACGGTGCGCTGGCGCGCCAGCCGGCCGTGCTGCTCGTGGACGAACTGGCGCACTCCAATGCGCCCGGGTCCCGGCATGCCAAGCGGTGGCAGGACGTGCAGGAGCTGCTCGCCGCCGGAATCGAGGTGTGGACCGCGCTCAACGTCCAGCACCTGGAAAGCCTGAACGGCACCGTGGGCGCCATCACCGGCGTGCGCGTGCACGAAACCGTGCCCGACACGGTGCTGGACGAGGCCGACGAGGTGGTGCTGGTCGATGCCACACCGGACGAACTGGCCGCGCGCCTGGCCGCCGGCAAGGTCTACCTGCCGCAGCAGGCCGAGCGGGCGGCGCAGAACTTCTTTCGCAAGGGCAACCTGATCGCGCTGCGCGAGATCGCGCTGCGGCGCACGGCCGAGCATGTCGAGGACGACGTGCGCGGCTGGCGCGTGGAGCAGTCCGGCGCGGGCGGCGACCGCGTGCCACCGGCCTGGAACACCTCCGGCGCTTTGCTGGCCTGCGTGGGGCCCGGCGAGGATGCCGCCCAGACGGTGCGCACCGCGGCGCGG
Organism: Acidovorax sp. KNOB132; assembly: GCF_057541515.1. Taxonomy (NCBI): domain Bacteria; kingdom Pseudomonadati; phylum Pseudomonadota; class Betaproteobacteria; order Burkholderiales; family Comamonadaceae; genus Acidovorax; species Acidovorax sp. KNOB132. The sequence continues at coordinate 267 of NZ_BAAJYT010000071.1, read as the reverse complement.
CTGGCCGGCCAGCTCAATGTGCGCTGGCACGCGGCCTATGTGGAAACGCCGCGTCTGCAGCGGCTCGATGCCCGGCGCCGCGACCGCGTGCTGGCCGTGCTCCAGCTGGCGGAGGGCCTGGGCGCGGAAACCGCGGTGTTGACCGGTGGCGAGGTCGCTCCGGTGCTGGCGGAGCATGCGCACCGGCTCAACTGCGCCACGCTCGTGGTTGGTCGCCCGGCACAGGCTGCCGGCTGGCGGCGCTGGTGGGCCGCACGGCCCGTGGCG
>NZ_BAAJYT010000070.1:0-18001 GCF_057541515.1 Acidovorax sp. KNOB132 | reverse complement strand
TTGCCGGCCTGGCGCAAGGCCGCGCGCTGCGCGTCCAGCGCCGCCCGCAGCGCGGGCGAGCCGGCGATGAAGGCCTGGTCGTAGTCGGCATCGATGCCCAGCATCACCGCATCGAGCCGGCCTGCCAGCGTGAGCAGTTCGGCCGCGCGGTGGTCGCCCTGGCGGGCACCGGGCGCATTCAGGAAGGCCGCTGTGTCGTGCGTGACCTGCAGCAACTCCGGAAAGCGCAGCAGGATCAGCGACATCACGTAGTAGCTGTCCAGGTCGGGATCGAGGATCAGGTTGGACTGGTTGCCCACGGTGGTGAGCAGCTCGCGCCCCTGGCGCAGCAGCGGTCCGCGCACCGGCTCGCCCACCCCCCCCTCGCCCGCGGGGTCGCCGGCGGCCGACTGGCGCAACAGCGCCTCGAAGCGCGCAGCCGGCTCGCCGGTCTTGAGCGCGCCGTCGTGCGCGCTGCGAACCGCGGCCAGCCGGTCGATCAGCAGGATGCCCGCAATGCCGTCGCCCTCCATGAACGCCCCCATCAGCCCATCGCGCACCACCGAGGCGTAGGCGGTGCCCACGATCTCCTTGCGCGCGAAATCGATGGCCAGGAATTTCTCGTGGATCAGGATGCCCGAGACGTAGATCACGGCCGTCAAGTCCAGCAGGTAGATGAGCATGAGCTTGCGGCCCACACTGAGCCGGCCCAGCCAGCCCGATACGCGGTGCATGATTGCCATGGTGTCGTGCTTGGGGCCCCGCGCGGGGAAAGAAAGGCGCGGGGCGGTTGCGGGAACGAACGGGGGGATGAATCGAATCAGCGCCACCAGAGCCCCATGCAAATTCCAAGCCAAACGCCCGATGGTCACGCGATCGGAACGCAGCCATGGACAGAGCGGATTACAGGGCTATAATCTTCGGCTTTGCTGGCAATACCCCGTCGGCCAATACTAGTTACAGACGGGGAACCCGCTGCACACGGCATTCAGGCCCGATCTCCTGGATACCCTCTGTGGGCACATTTTGGAAACCATTAGCTAATGACCACCATCCGCGTAAAAGAAAACGAACCCTTTGACGTCGCCCTGCGCCGCTTCAAGCGCACCATCGAAAAGCTCGGCCTGCTGACCGACCTGCGCGCCCGTGAGTTCTACGAGAAGCCCACCGCCGAGCGCAAGCGCAAGAAGGCCGCAGCCGTCAAGCGCCACTACAAGCGCGTTCGCAGCATGCAGCTGCCCAAGAAGCTGTACTAAGCTCTGACAGAGCCGGCCTCACCGCCGCAAAACCCGCGCTAGGGACGCCAAGCGCGGGTTTTTTCGTTTGGGGCACAGCGCGCCACCCCACCCACCCCTGGTTTGAACGGAGAACACCATGAGCCTCAAAGAACAGATCACCGAAGACATGAAGACCGCCATGCGCGCCAAGGACGTCGAGCGACTGGGCACCATCCGCCTGCTGCAGGCGGCGATCAAGCAAAAGGAAGTCGACGAGCGCATCACGCTGGACGACGCCGCCGTCGTCGCCATCCTGGACAAGCTCATCAAGCAGCGCAAGGACTCCATCACCGCCTTCGAAGGCGCGGGCCGCCAGGACCTGGCCGACAAGGAAAAGTCTGAAACGGCCGTGCTGCAGGCCTACCTGCCCGAGCGCATGTCGGCCGACGAAACCCTGGCCGCCGTGAAAGCCATCGTGGCTGAACTGGGTGCCGCGGGCCCCGGCGACATGGGCAAGGTCATGGGCGTGGTGAAGACGCGGCTGGCCGGCAAGGCCGACATGGGCCAGGTCTCCGCCGCCGTGAAGGCCGCGCTGGCCGGCTGATCGGGCCCTCGGGACGCGTGCCATGCGCGTCCTTGCAAAGCGGGGTGCCAGCGCGCTGCACCCCGCCATATCTCCCTCCTCATTCGCCCGTACCGCCCACCGCGCCAATGGGTGCGCCGTCGCCGCCGGCCGCCCACTCCTGGCGGAAGTGCTCCTGCAGAAACTCCACGCACACGCGCACCTTGGCCGACAGATGGAGCCGCGTGGGATAGACGGCCCACACATTCGCCTCCTGCCGCCACTCGGGCAGCACCGGCACCAGATGCCCCGCGCGCAACTGCGGCCCCACGTCCCACAGCGAGCGCAGCGTGATGCCGCGGCCGTCCACGGCCCACTGCACCACCATTTCCCCGTGGTTGGCCGACAGCGGGCCGCGCACCTTCACCGACTCTTCCACGCCGCCGCTGCGCAGGCGCCACACGCCGAACGGGTGGTCACGCTCCTTGATGACGAGGCAGTCGTGGCTGGACAGTTCCGCCAGCGTGCGCGGCGTGCCATGGCGCGCCAGATAGGCGGGCGCCGCGCACAGCACCCGGTGGTTGTCGGCCAGCCGCCGCGCGATGAGGTGCGGCGCGATCTCGTCGCCCACGCGCACGTCCAGGTCGAACCCCTCGCCCGCCACGTCCACCAGCCGGTCGAACACCTCCAGCCGCACCTGCAGGGCCGGATGGCGCTCCACCAGCCGCGACAACGCCGGCGCCACCACGCGCCGCCCGAAGCCGAAACTGCAGCTCACCCGCAGCAGGCCGCGTGGCTCGCGCCGCGTCACGGCCACCTCCTGCAGCAACTGGTCCACATCGTCCAGGATGCGCTGCGCCCAGTGGAAGACGCGCTCGCCCTCCTCCGTCACCACCACGCGGCGCGTGGTGCGGTGCAGCAGCTTGACGGCCAAATCCTCCTCCAGCAGTCGGATGCGCTTGCTCACATAGGCGGGCGATGTGCCCAGCTCGGTCGCAGCCTCGCCGAAGCTCGATTTGCGCACCACCACGGTGAACACGCGCAGGTCGTCGTTGGAAGGAATTTTGTGCACGAAGTGTGAAGAATGAGACCACAGGCGGCGGATTGTATTTTGCGAGGCACTGCCGAACAATGCCCCCATCCGGCACCTGCCGCTCTGCTTTTTTCCACAAGGACCCCCATGCAGAAAACCAAGTACCAGATCGCCGTGATTCCCGGCGACGGCATCGGCAAGGAAGTCATGCCCGAAGGCCTGCGGGCCATCCAGACCGCCGCCGAGCGCTTCGGCTTCGAACTGGAATGCCGCACCATCGACTGGGCCAGCTGCGACTACTACGCCGCCCACGGAAAAATGATGCCCGACGACTGGAAGGCCCAGCTCGCCGGCGTGGACGCCATCTTCTTCGGCGCCGTCGGCTGGCCCGCCACCGTGCCCGACCATGTGTCCCTATGGGGCTCGCTGCTCAAGTTCCGCCGCGAGTTCGACCAGTACATCAACCTGCGCCCCGTGCGCCTCTTCGAAGGCGTGCCGTGCCCCCTGGCCGGCAGGAAGCCCGGCGACATCGACTACTTCGTCGTGCGCGAGAACACCGAGGGCGAATACACGTCGCTGGGCGGCATCATGTACGAGGGCACCGACCGCGAGATCGTCATCCAGGAATCGGTCTACTCGCGCCACGGCGCCAACCGCCTCTTGAAGTTCGCCTTCGACCTGGCGCAAAGCCGCGCCAAAAAACACGTGACCCTCGCCACCAAGAGCAACGGCATCGCCATCAGCATGCCCTGGTGGGACGCCCGCGCCGACGACATCGCCAAGGCCTACCCCGAGGTCACGCTGGACAAGCAGCACATCGACATCCTCACCGCGCGCTTCGTGCTGCAGCCCGGGCGCTTCGACGTGGTCGCGGCCACCAACCTGTTCGGCGACATCCTCAGCGACCTGGGGCCCGCCACCACCGGCACCATCGGCCTGGCGCCTTCGGCCAACCTGAACCCCGAGCGCACCTTCCCCAGCCTGTTCGAGCCCGTGCACGGCTCGGCGCCGGACATCTACGGCCAAAATATCGCCAACCCCATCGCCATGATCTGGTCGGGCGCGCTGATGCTGGACTTCTTGACGCAAGGCCAGGGCGCGGGACGGCAGGCGCACGATGCCATCGTGGCGGCGATCGAAGAGGTCATCAGGACCGGACCGAAGACGCCCGACTTAGGGGGCACGGCCAACACCACCCAGGTGGGCGAGGCCATCGCGGCACACATCGCACGGGCCTGATCCACGCGCGGCACGCCTTCAACGAGGGCGCTGCCAGCGCCTCTTTCCAACGCAGGTCCTGTCCTCCCTGCCAGCCGGGCAGGCGCTTGCCGCGGCAGCGGCAGAGGCGGACGCCGGGGCGCGCATGGCCGCTCGGGTCACGCCTTCGCGCCGCATGCCAGGCACGTCAGCGATCCGCTCCCTCGCCATGACCTGCCAGCAGCCCTGGCTTCGGCCCGTGCTCAGCCAAGGGCCAACGGCCCCATCTCCGATCCAGCACATGCGGCCGATGGCACGCGGCCGTGTGCAACCTTGCACAGCCGTACGTCCTGGCGCGTCCAGGCCGCCAACGCGGGCACGGCTTCGCACGCAACGCAACCCCGCATTCATTCCCTGAGCCCTCCCTGAAACGGTGCCGGGCAGGCGCTCCACCGCCACGCGCCTGCGGCACCCGCCCCTTCTCTTTCACCCAGGCGGCGATGGCGGCCCACGCCTACAACGCTATGTGGGTCAGCAAACAGACCGCGTTCCAACCCGCACGCACCATCGCCCGTGCCGTGCAAAAGGAGAGCGGGCCGATGGAGCATGGGCTCTGGCCACTCCACTGCAGCGCGCGCGCCGGCACTGCGACGTCCCTCCGGGATGCCTGGCTTTTTCCTCTCTCCCACCCCCGACACCGCAAAGGATCGAGCCATGCAGGACATTCTCATCGTCTCGGGCACGCGCCCCGAGATCATCAAGCTGGCGCCCCTGTACCACGCGCTGCGGGCCCTCAGCTGGGCCCGCGTGCATTGGCTGCACACGGGCCAGCACGACGAAATGGCCATCCAGATGCTGGATTGCTTCACCATCCGGCCGGACATCGTGCTCCACCGCGAAGGCAGCACCCTGCAGGAATTCAGCGCCGGCTGCCGCCGCCAGATCGACGCGGTGCTGCAGGCGAAAGACTACGCGCTGGTCATCGTGCAGGGCGATACCGAATCCGCGTTCACAGGGGCCTTGGCGGGCTTTTACCGTGGCCTGCCGGTGGCCCACGTGGAGGCGGGGCTGCGCACCTACAACCTGGCGCGGCCCTTTCCCGAAGAAGGGCTGCGCCAGATGATCAGCCGGCTCGCGCAGTTCCACTTTCCGCCCACCTCGCGCTCACGCACCGCACTGCGGTCGGAGGGCATTCCCGACGAACGCATCCACGTGACGGGCAACACCGTGGTGGATGCGCAGCACTGGACCTGCACCCACCACGGGGTGCGCCGCCGCGCCGCAGGGCGGGGGCACCTGCTGGTCACCTTCCACCGGCGCGAGAGCTGGGGCGAAGGCGTGCGCGGCATCTGCCGCGCCATCGCCGATCTGGCGCGGCAGAACCCCGGGCTGCAGGTGCTGTTTCCGGTGCACAAGAACCCCGTGGTGCGCGAGCCGGTGCAGGCGCTGCTGGGCGGCATCGCCAACATCCGGCTGAGCGATCCGCTCGATTACATGGACATGCAGCAGGCGCTCGCCGACGCCTGGCTGCTGCTCACGGACTCGGGCGGGCTGCAGGAAGAGGCCCCGACCTTCGGCGTGCCCGTGCTGGTGCTGCGTGACGAAACCGAGCGGCCCGAGGCCGTGCAGGCCGGTTGTGCGCTGCTCATCGGACCGTCCTACGACGCCATCGTCTCGCACGTCACGCGGCTGCTGGGCGACCCCCAGGCGCACCGGCGAATGGCGCAGGTGCACAGCCCCTTCGGCGACGGCCAGGCATGCCAGCGCATCGTCTCCGTGCTGGCGAGCCACCTGGCGCCCGCGGCACCCATGCCCTTGCCCCTGGCGGCCTGACACCATGCATCCGCTCGGACTTCTTCCCGCCTATTCGGCGCAGCCGGTCGCCGCCGTAATGGCCTACCTGCTCATGTTCGTGGTGCTGTTCATGGTGCTGTACGGCATCCGGCACTTCGCGTTCACCATGAGCCGGCTCGTCGGCACACAGCGCCATCCCTATCTGGACATCGCGGTGGCCCAGTGGCCCATGATCACCGTGTTCATTGCCGCGCACAACGAAGAGAAGGTCATCGCCGGCTGCATCGAGGCGCTTCTCAAGACCGACTACCCCGCCGACCGCATGATGATCATTCCGGTGAACGATCGCTCCAGCGATGCGACGGCGCAGATCATCAACGGCTACGACGAACGGTTCCCGTCCCGGCTGGCCCCCTTTCACCGAACCAGCGGCAAGCCGGGCAAGTCGGCGGCGCTCAAGGACGCACTGCGCTTTGCCGAAGGCGACATCGCCATCATCTTCGATGCCGACTACGTACCCGGGCGCGGGCTCCTCAAGCAACTGGTGGCGCCCTTCTTCGATCCGGAAGTGGGTGCGGTGATGGGCCGCGTGGTGCCCGTCAACAGCGGTGCGAACCTGCTGACCCGCTTGCTGGACCTGGAGCGCTCGGCCGGCTACCAGGTCGACCAGCAGGCGCGCATGAACATGAACCTGATGCCGCAGTACGGCGGCACCGTGGGCGGCGTTCGCATGTCGGCGGTGGAGGCCGTGGGCGGCTGGCACGACGACACGCTGGCCGAGGACACCGACATCACCTTCCGGCTCATGTTCAACGGCTGGAAGACGGTCTACACCAACCGCTCGGAGTGCTACGAGGAAGTGCCCGAGGAATGGCCCGTGCGCATCAAGCAGGTCAAGCGCTGGGCCAAGGGGCACAACCAGGTGCTGGCGCGGCACTGGTGGAAGTTCGTCACCAGCCCCTACCTCACGCTGGGCCAGCGCGTGGACGGAATGCTGCTGCTGTTCGTCTTCGTGATCCCGCTCATCATGCTGGCCGGCTGGTGCCTGGCGCTGGGGCTGTACTTCCTCAACGCGGGGTCGCTGCTGTCGCAACTGATCCCCGTGTTCGCGCTGATGGTCTACGGCACGCTGGGCAACTTCGCCGCGTTCTTCGAAATCGTCATCGCGGTGCTGATCGATGGCAACCGCAGGCGCCTGCGGCTGCTGCCATTGAACATGCTGGGCTTCATGGTGAGCCTGTTCGCCATCTCCGGCGCCGTGTGGAGCCTGCTTCTGGACGCTCTCTTCAAGCGCGAGATGGTGTGGGACAAGACGGCGCGTTACCGCAACGAGGTCAAAAATGCCTGAATACCCTTCCATGCTGCTGGCCTTCGCGACGGCCTGCGCCGCGCTGTTCTTGCTGCCTTTCGTGCCGGCCATCCGCGAATGGCGCCGCCCGACCGACAGCGCGGCCCTGCTGGTTCCACCCGACCATGCGGCCGACATCGACCACTTTGCCCGGCGGCTGCGCGCCGACGCGCAGGCCCGGCTCGGCCACGGCGAGTCCACGGGGTACGAGTCCTTCGACCTGATCCCGCCCGACGCCGCGCCTGCGGCATGGGCCAGCGCCCGGGCCCGCCTGCTGGCATGCGGCGATGTGACGACGCCCGCGGCCATCGTCGCGCTGCAGCCCGTGTTCGTGGAAGGCAGCATGCACGTGGGTGCCGGCAGCGCGTTCTCCAGCCTCTATGCCACGCGCGACCTGGAGTTGGGTAACGGCAGCAAGATCGCCGATTGGGCGCATGCCGACGGAGAGCTGCGCCTGGGCCCCGGCAGCACGGCCCTGCGGCGCGTGTCCGCGGGCGCGGCGGTGAAGCTGGCCGCCCCCTGCTGGTTCGAGCGGCTCCACGCGCCCGTGGTGCGGCTGGGAGGCCCGGACACGGGTCAGCCCTCCACGGCCGCGCCAACCCCCACGCCACCGGCCCAGCAGACGGCCAGCTATGCCACGCTGGCGCACGCCATCCAGCGGACCCCGCAGCTGTACATGGTGCGGGGTGACTGCACGCTGGCAGAGCACTCCATCTACCGTGGCTCCCTGGTGGTGACGGGGTTCCTCACCATCAGCCCCTTCACCACCGTGGTCGGCGACATCAAGGCGCGCGGCGGCATCACGCTGGGCGAAGGGGCCGTCGTGCACGGCGCCATCACCTGCGAGCAGTCCGTGTACCTGCTGCCCGGCGCGCTCGCGCTCGGGCCGGTGGTGTGCGAAGGCGATGTGATGCTCGGCGCGCGCACCGTGGTCGGGTTACCCGATGCGCTGACAACGGTGAGCGGGCGTTGCATCGTGGCGGAGGAAGGCGCGGTCGTGCACGGCACGCTCTGGGCCCACGAGATCGGCATGGTGAAGCAGGCATGAACACCCGCCTCTCCCGCGCCCTGCACGCCCTGGCCGCCATCGCGTTATTGCCCCTGCCCTTCGCCCACGCCGCAGGCATCGCCAGCAGGGCGGGCGCGGCCACGCCGCTGGACCTGCAGGCGTACGGCGGCGACAGCGGCGCCATCACCATCCTGCATGGCGGCGCGGCCAGCGACCCCTACTTCACGCTGCAGGCCCTGCTGCTCGCACACGACAACGGCCTGGACATCCAGGGCCCGGCCGTCCGGTTCGCGGACTGGCTGGTGCCGCAGCAAAAACCCGACGGCACGTTCGACCGCTTCTGCCGCGATGACGGCGGTGGGTGGAAGGCCTGCAAGACCGCCGATGCCGACGACTCGCTGCTGGCGATGTGGCTCAGGCTGCTGCAGGCCATGCCGGCGCACGTGAAAGCCTCGCCCGCCCTGCGCAAGAGCCAGACCACCAGCCGGGCGGCGCTGGCCCACCTCTACCAGCCCTCGCGCGGGATCTACATGGTGTCACCGGTGTACCTGCACGGCCTGTTCATGGACAACCTGGAGGTCTGGTCGCTGCGCGTGCGCGAGCCCCTGAGCGCGCCGGGCGCCGAGCCGTCCGAGCGGCTGGCGCAGGCCATCCACGACACTTTCTGGGACCCGGTGAACCGCCGTTTCCTGGTGTCCACGCAGATGGAGCAGCGCGCGCAGCCGGCGGCCTTCTACCCGGACCACGTAGCCCAGCTGTTTCCGCTGATGGTGGGCTTTCCCCTGCTGCCGGACTCGGCCGACGCCCATTACCGCGACTGGATGCGCCGGCACCGAAGCGAGTGGCTGGCCCAGGGCCAGACCGACTACCCGTGGGGAATCATCGCCGTGCTGGCGCTGCGCCGCAACGACCCGGACACCGCCCGCTGCTGGGTGCGCCACAGCGCCCCGCTGCGGCATTCGGCCCGCTGGGCGGTCACCGACGAAGTGTCCTTCCAGATCCTGGCCAGCAAGGGAGTGGACGCCGCCCCTCCCGCGGCCGCCTGCCGCTAGCCGACCCGACCGCCCCATTGGAGCCCCCCGCATGCAACGCCACCCGGCCCTTCCCTTTCTCTGGCTGCTTGCCCTGTGCGCGCCCGCGCCCGGCCTGGCCCAGGCACCCGCCACAGGCCAGGACCTGATCATCCCCGCGCCGCCCGCACCCGTCGAAGAGCGCACCCGCAGCCTGCAGCTCAGCGCGGGGACGCAGCACCTGAGCGGCCCCTACGGCAACTGGCGCGACATGACGCTCACCGGCGGATGGGGCCTGCCCGGCCACGTGCTGCAGGGCGAGCTGTCTTCGCACCGGCGCTTCGGCGTGGGCGGCACCTACCTGGGCGTGGGCGATACATACCGCTTCGACGAAGACTGGTACGGCTCGGCGACCCTCGGCGCTGGCGACGGTGCGTTCTACCTGCCCAAGTACCGCATGGACGCCACGCTGAACCGCAAATTTCTGACCGACCGCCGGCTGGTGGGCACCCTGGGCGCGGGCTACTACAGGGCGCCGGACGGGCACTCCGACCGCAGCGTGCTGCTGGGGGCCACCTACTACTTCGAGGCACCGTGGATCGTCGAGGGCGGCGTGCGCTTCAACGAAAGCGCCCCGGGCAGCGTGAACACGCGCCAGCACTTCGTGGCCCTGACCTGGGGCCGCGCCAAGGCCGACCTGGTGACCGCGCGGGTCGGCTGGGGGGGCGAAGGCTATCTGGCCACGGGCCCGGCCACGCAGCTGGTCAACTTCGACAGCCGCGAGGCCAGCATCGCCTGGCGGCACTGGATCGACCAGAACACCGGCCTGTTGCTGGCCATGAACCGCTACAGCAACCCGCTGTACCGGCGGGTGGGCGCCACCGTCGGCCTGTTCCACGATTTCTGAGCGGAGACGCCATGACACCAACCACCCCCATCCCGGTAGATGCCGCGCATCCGCACGGCCGCGCCTTCGCCGCCACCTTCGAGGCGTTGCGCGAAACCGGCAGGCAGGTGCACAGCCGCCCGCACCGCTCCATGACCCCCCTCAAGGTCACGCCCTTCCTGCTGATCCAGGCCATCGTGCTGCCCGCGGCGCTGTGCGCGCTGCTGTTGTGGGGGCGGCGCGAGCTGTTCGACTTCTGGCGGGACGTCATCGTGTTCTGGTCGCAGGCCCTGGACATTCCTTTGCAGCGATTGCTGATCGATGGCCGCGTGGGCTCGGACGGCATGGCGCTCACCGCGGGCGCGAGCGACCGCCCCCTGCCCGGCATGGCCGGCATGGCGGCCGCGGCGGCCATGGTGGTGGCGCTGCTCGGGGCCTCGCTGCGGATGCGCAAAGCCAGCCTGCCCCTCAAGTACCCGATGCGCATCATCGGCGTGGTGCAGGCGTTCGCGCTGGCCTACTTCTGGTTCATCCCGCAGCATTTTCCGTACACGATTTCCCGGCACAGCGAAGAGTTGATGTTCATCGGCTATGTGATGATGGTCGCCACGCCGGTGATGCTGGGCGCGGGCTACTACATCCTGAACGAAAGCCTGCTGTCGAAGGTGGGCAACACCCTGGCGATCCTGGCGTTCTTCGCGTTGCTCATCCCCCACCAGGTCATGGCGCAGGCCTTCCTCATGCACCACCTGTCGGTGCTCTACATGCCGGTGCTGTACATCTGCTTCGGCGCGGTGTTCGATGCGCTCGTGTTTGTCGCCCTGTACTCCTGGGCCATGAGCGACGTATCGCCCAACGCCATGCGCTGAGACAGATAAAGGATCAAGGAAGGCCAGCGCGCCGCCCGGCCGGGCGCGCGGCCCGCACGAGTGGCCCCGCAACGAACCGCTCAGAGGCTGTGCGAGGGCGGCAACAGCCGGTCGTACTCGCGCTTGACCACGGCGTAGCACTCGCACGAGCGCTGCTCCAGCGCGGGCCGGTCCAGCACCTCGATGCGCCCGCGCGTGTAGCGGATCAGCCCGGCCTTCTGCAGCTTCATGGCCGCTTCCGTCACGCCTTCGCGCCGCACGCCCAGCATGCCCGCGATCAGCTCCTGCGTCATGACGAGTGTGCTGCCCTCCAGCCGGTCCAGGCTGAGCAGCAGCCAGCGGCACAGTTGCTGGTCCAGCATGTGGTGGCGATTGCAGACCGCGGTCTGCGACATCTGCGTGATGAGTGCCTGGATGTAGCGCAGCAGCAGCGGCAGGATGGCCGGATTGGCCACGTCGCCGCGGATGCGATCGGCCCGGATGCGAAAGGCCCGGCCGGCACTCTGCACCACGGCCCGGCTCAGGATCGACCCGCCCCCCATGAAGAGGGAAATGCCTACCACGCCTTCCCGCCCCACGACGGCGATCTCCGCGGAGGAGCCGTCCTCCATCACATACAGCAGCGACACGATGGCGGTGGCCGGAAAGTAGATGTGCCGCACCGCCGCGCCGGACTCGTACAGCACCTGCCCCAGCGGAAGCTCGAGCACATCGATGAGGGGCAGCCAGCGCTGCAGGTCGTCTGCGGCCATCGCATGCAGTATTCCGTTGCTGGAGACGTCGTCAGGTTGCAGTGGCACGCGGGACATATTTTTGACTTGTTCGCTGGGATGTGTTTCAAAAAGTATATGGACAACGTGGTAGACGTTATGTGCGGTGGCGCACATAAGGGGCTTTGTTGCGGAAAGGCCCTCGTCTGGAATTTGGCACATACCACGGTTCGTTAAGAGACGTCGATGCTGGCCACTGACAACGCCAGGGATACGGCTTGGCGTACACGACTCCATCGCTACGGCGATCAAGGAAGTGGCAGGACCTGCGCCGACGATGTCGGATTTTGGATGGCCACCATGCGGTCGGCGATGCGATCAGGCGGCTCGAGTTGATTGCAAAATATTGGACTTGCCGGATGGGTCAGATCGCTCTGGCTCATCTTCATTCTGGGATCACGTTTCGCCAACTTTTTCGGGACATCGGTGAGCGATAAAAATCCAGATTCAACGCAAGTAACTGCACCACTATTAAAAAATTCATATGAAAATCAGCCGCCGCGCACTTATTGCTTCTGGAGCCATCACCCTGACAGGCTGCGCAAACCGCATCGACCGCCAACTCTACTACAAAGAAATTTTCAAATCACTCGCAATATCTCCCGACGGAGACACCCTGGCAATCATTGGGCGCGAATTTGATTATATCTTCAAGCCACCCGCAAACCTCATTGCAGCGATTAAATCAAATCTACATTCACAACTCTCCGCCAGCTTCAACACTTTCGAATTGGATTCAGAAACAGAAATTAAGGGCGAGTGGACACTTCAATTCAACAAAGAAAAAAATCAATCCAAAGAAATTGCCGACACGGCACGCGCTCTTGGTTTCGCCGACACTGGCAATCGTTACGTCTTAAGTGGCAGCATCGAAGGTACGCGTTTTTTAAAAAACCCTGGCACACGTACTGGAGAATTACAAGCAACCAACCAGACCTACGTCGTACAAGTCTCGCCTTCATCCAAATTTCAATCGAGCAGAAATCTAACATCGTCGCCCATCTCACAAGGCGGGGATGGGGCCTTGATCATCGGCTTCATCATACTATTACCACTCATTTTAATAATCAATCCATGCATCACCTGCAGGTAAAAATTCCATTACACCCCTTATCTTAAAAATAGATATTTTTAAATATTTCCTCTATCAATTTTCAACCAGGTTAATAGTCATCGTCGCCTCTGGGTCACAAAGAGCGATTTACTCTCTCCTCCCCACCTCCCTCAAACACCCCACCAACGCCTGCGTCACCGGCGTCCCCTCCACCCCCCGCATCCGGATCAGCCCCACCGGCGGCAACTCGATCTCCACCGGCGCCTTCACCACCGCCAGCATCCCCTGCTCCGCGAAATGCCGCGCCACCGTGCGCGCCATGAAGGCCACGGCGCCGCGCTGGTGCAAGAAGGTGATCTGCGACAGGAACGACGCCGACTCCACGATGTCGGCCGGCGGGTGCAGGTCGTGCGCGAAGAACTGCTGCTCCAGCTTCACGCGCAGCGAGGCCCAGGGCGGGGGCAGCACGCAGGGCTGCCCGGCGATGTCGGCCCAGCGGGGCTTGCGCTTCGTGGCCAGGGGATGGCCCGGCCGCACGACGGCGACCATGGGGTCGTCGTAGAGGGCCTCGGTTTCCAGGTCGGGCGAGGCGTAGCCTGGCTCCAGGCGACCGACGAACAGGTCCAGCTCGCCCAGGCGCAGCTTTGGCAGCAAGCGCGTCAGGTCGCCCTCTTCGATCAGCACGGTGGTGTGGCGGGACCGGGCCTTGAGCTTTTCCACGGCCTGCGCCAGCAGCACGGGCGTGGCGGCCACCATGGCGCCCACGCTGGTGCGGCCGCGCGCGCCGCTGGCCTCGGCGGCGATCTCGTCGCGGGTGCGGTCGTAGCCGGCCAGCACGGACCGCGCGAAGCGCACCACGCTCGCACCGGCCGCGGTGGGCTCGGTGCCGCGCGTGGAGCGGTCGAACAGCGGCAGGCCGAACATGCGCTCGATCTCGGCCAGGGTCTTGGAGACGGCGGGCTGGGTGACGGAGAGGAAATCCGCCGCGCGGCCGACGTGGCGAAACTGGTCCAGCGCCACGAGCATCTGCAGGTGCCGCAGCTTGAGGTTGGAGCGTAAAACGCGGTCGATCTGGCTCATGGGGCGTGGGCGTGGAAGGTGGTTGAAGGAAAGGACAGGACAGGAAAGGAAGCCGCAGGTGGGCGATGCAGCACGTGCACCGGGGCACAGGCCGGCACGGGCCGGCCGCCGCTCCGGTCAGCGGTGCAGCACGAACTGCCCGGTGAACTGCACCGCATCGTCCTCGCTGCCCTCGGCCCGGACGTGGGTGTGCAGCGCCAGCCGCGCGCGGCCGCGGCGCTGGTACGTGGTGATGAAGGTGCGCCACAAGGCCGGGTCGGGCGCTTCGCAGATCGCCACCGCGGCCCCGCGCACGGGCAGCGGGTAGCGGATGTGGCTCTCCTGGATCACGATGTGGCCGCCTTCGATGCCCGCCTCCCGCAGGCGCAGGTGCAGCCAGCCCCAGCCGGCCAGCACGGCGCCGCAATACAGGCTGCCACCAAACATGGTGCTTTTGTGGTTGACGTTGGGCTCCAACGGCAGATGCAGGTGCAGCGCGTGGCCCTCCCAGCGCAGCACGGTCAGGCCCATGTCGCGGGTGAGCGGGATGTCGTGGTGCAGCACCTGCTGCAAGGCCTCGGTCGGCTCGGTGGTCATCGGTGCGTCCTTTCAACGAGGGGAAGGTGCCGTTCGTCTTCATAACCTGCAGGCTATGAAGCGAGTCTGCTAATTCATTGGAAAGCAATGATTGTCTGCCCAAGAATCCGGCCTGTGCTTTCCCGATAAAAAACAGACCGGAGACATCGATGAATTCTTCCCGCCCCCTGCAGCGGCGCCAGTTCGTGCTGGGCGCCGCCGGCGCGGCCGCGCTGGCCGCAACGTCCACCCTCCTTCCCTCCCGCGCCCTGGCCAATGGCTATCCCGAGCGCCCGATCACCTTCATCTGCCCCTGGCCGGCCGGCGGCACGGCCGACCAGTCGATGCGCACGCTGTGCACGGTGGCCGGCCGCATCCTGGGCCAGGCGGTGGCGGTGGAAAACCGCGCCGGGGCCTCCGGCATGATCGGCTCGAAGGCCCTGGCCTCCGCCCGGCCGGACGGCTACACGATCGGGCAGATCCCGATCTCGGTCACGCGGTTCTCGCAACTGGGCACCCTGCAGGCCGATCCGCGCAAGGACTTCACCTACCTCGCTCGCACCTCGGGCCAGACCTTCGGCATCGCGGTGCCGGCCGATTCGCGGTTCAAGACGCTGCAGGACTTCGTGCAGCACGCCAAGGCGAACCCCGGCCAGGTGACCTATGCGCACGCGGGGGTGGGCGGTGCCACGCACGTGGGCATGGAAGAATTCGCCAGCGTGGCGGGCATCCGCCTGAACCACGTGCCGTTCAAGGGCGGCGCCGAAGCGCTGCAGGGCGTGCTGGGCGGCCATGTGGATGCGCTGGCCGATTCCAGCTCGTGGGCGCCGCATGTCGAGGCCGGCAAGCTGCGCCTGCTGGCCACCTGGGGCGAGCAGCGCACCGCGCGCTTCAAGGACACGCCCACGCTGCGCGAGCTGGGCTACGACGTGGTGGTGGATGCGCCCAACGGCATCGGCGCGCCCAAGGGGCTGGACCCGGCCATTGCGGCGAAGCTGCGCGAGGCCTTCCGCCAGGCCGTGGCGAGCCCCGAGTTCAAGGCCGTGGCCGACCGGCTCGATGCGCCGCTGCTTTACCTGGACGGCCCCGACTACGAAAAATACGTGAACACGGTCTACGCCAAGGAGACCGTGCTGATCGACAAGCTCAAGCTGCGCGAGCTGATGAAGAGCTGATGCCGAGCGAACGGGCGGCGGCATCGCAGCCGCCGCGCCGCCCCACCCCGCGAGAGCGCGCCGCTCCCGAAGCGCCCCCACCCGAAAGCCCCACCGATGAACGCCATTGCGCCGCTCCCCGCCCCCACCGACAGCCCGCTGCTGCACCTGCACCCCAACGACAACGTGCTGGTGGCCAAGTCGGCACTGGCGATCGGGCAGGCCATCGCCGAACTGGGCGTGCGCACGCGCGCCCAGGTGCCGGCGGGCCACAAGATCGCCGCGCGGCGCATCGCGCAGGGCGAGCAGGTGAAGAAGTACGACACGGTGATCGGCGTGGCCACGCGCGACCTGGAGCCGGGCGACTACGTGCACAGCCACAACATCGAGCTGGTCGATTACTACCGCGACCCGGCTTTCGGTGCGGACGTGCGGCCGGTGGCCTATGTGCCGCAAGCCGAGCGCGCCACGTTCCAGGGCTTCGTGCGCGAGGACGGCAGCGTGGGCACGCGCAACTTCATCGGCATCCTGTCGTCGGTGAACTGCTCGGCCACGGTCATCAAGCAGATCGCCGCGCACTTCACGCCCGAGCGGATGAAGGCCTTCCCGCACGTCGATGGCGTGGTGGCGTTCGCGCAGACGAGCGGCTGCGGCATGTCGTCGCCCAGCGAGCATTTCGACGTGCTGCGCCGCACGATCGCGGGGTATGCGCGCCACCCCAATCTGGCGGGCGTGCTGATCGTGGGCCTGGGCTGCGAGCGCAACCAGGTCGATGGGCTGGTGGATTCGCAAGGATTGCAGCGCGGGCGCCTGATGCGCACGCTGGTGATGCAGGAGGTGGGCGGCACGCGCGCCACCATCGCCGCGGGCGTGGAGGCGATCGAGGCGATGCTGCCCGCCGCCAACGCCGCGCGGCGCAGCACGGTGAGCGCCAGCCACCTCAAGATCGGGCTGGAGTGCGGCGGCTCGGACGGGTTCTCGGGCATCACGGCCAATCCGGCGCTGGGCGCGGCGATGGACGTGCTGGTGCGCCACGGCGGCACGGCCATCCTGTCGGAAACGCCGGAGATCCATGGCGTGGAGTTCATGCTCACGCGCCGGGCGATCACGCCCGAGGTGGGGCAAAAATTGCTGGACCGCCTGGCCTGGTGGGAGCGCTACGCGGCCGGGCAGAACGCGCAGTTCAACGGCGTGGTGGGCCACGGCAACCAGGCCGGAGGGCTGGCGAACATCTTCGAAAAGTCGCTCGGCTCGGCGATGAAGGGCGGCAACACGCCGCTGCGCGCGGTGTACGAATACGCCGAGCGCATCGACGAGAGCGGCTTCGTCTTCATGGATTCGCCGGGCTACGACCCGGTGGCGGCCACGGGGCAGATCGCCAGCGGCGCGCAGCTGATCTGCTTTACCACCGGGCGCGGCTCGATGTTCGGCAGCAAGCCGGCGCCGACGATCAAGCTGGCCAGCAACACGGCCATGTACCAGCGGCTGGAGGAAGACATGGACATCAACTGCGGCGTGATCCTGGACGGCGAACTGACGGTGCCCGAGATGGGCCAGCGCATCTTCGAGCAGATCCTGCGGCACGCAAGCGGCGGCGCCACCAAGAGCGAGCTGCTGGGCCTGGGCGACCACGAGTTCGTGCCGTGGCACCTGGGCATCGTGAGCTGACCCTGGCTGAACCGGGCCAGGCACAATCACTACAAAATTGATAGCACGATGCCCTAGTGTCATTTGCACTGGAGCCCGATTTCATTCCAACCCCATTCCGTCCCTGCCATGCCCCTGACCCTGCCCCTGACTCTCCACCGCCCCGACCTGATCCGCAGCGCCAACTTCATCGCAGGCCAGTGGCACCCCGGCCCCGGCGCGCTGCTGCCCGTGACCGACCCGGCCACCGGCACCGTGATCACCGAAGTGCCCGACTCCGGCGCCCCCGAGGCCCGGGCCGCGCTGGAGGCCGCCCATGCCGCTTTTCCTTCCTGGCGCCAGGTGCCGGCCAAGCAGCGCGCGGCCATCATCAAGCGCTGGAACGATCTGGTGCTGGCCCACCAGGACGACCTGGGCGCGCTCATCTCGCTGGAGCAGGGCAAGCCCCTGGCCGAGGGCAAGGGCGAGGTGGCCTATGCCGCCAGCTACATCGAATGGTTCGGCGAACAGGCCACGCGCATGAACGGCGAGGTCATCCCCGCCCCCGTGCCCGGCCGGCGCATGTTCGCCCTGAAGGAGCCCGTGGGCGTGGTGGCCGCCATCACCCCGTGGAACTTTCCCGCCGCGATGATCGCCCGCAAGATCGCCCCGGCCCTGGCCGCCGGCTGCACCGTGGTCTGCAAGCCGGCCGAGGACACGCCCCTCACGTCGCTGGCCCTGGTGCTGCTCGCCCACGAGGCCGGGGTGCCGCCGGGCGTGCTGAACATCGTCACCGCCTCGCGCGAGAAGACGCCCGAGGTGGTGGACGTGTGGCTGGACGATGCGCGCGTGCGCAAG
>NZ_BAAJYT010000069.1:0-18023 GCF_057541515.1 Acidovorax sp. KNOB132 | reverse complement strand
GGTAGTGCATGCCCGCCGCTTGAGCCAGCGGCGCAGGTGCGCCCGCACGCCTGGCCCGCGCAGGCGCCGGCCGCGTTCGGTGACCGGCACCTGCTCGGGGTGCGTCAGGTCGAAGGCCAGGTGCGCGGCCGACGGATAGCGCTGCGCGGCCTCGGGCTCCAGGCAGCGCAGGATGATCTCCTGCAGCCACTCGGGCACCTGCGGCCGGTGGCGACGCGGCGGCGCGGGCGTCATCCACAGCCGCTGGCGCAGGCCGCCGCGCGTGGTGGGGGCACCGAAGGGCAGCTCGCCCGTGGCCAGTTCGTACAGCATCACGCCGATGGCGAAGAGGTCGCTGCGCAGGTCGCCGCGCACGCCCACCACCTGCTCGGGCGCGATCCAGGCGGGCGAGCCCACGGCCTCGCGCATCTCCTCGGCCAGCAGGTCGGGGTAGTGCGCGTGGCACGAGAGGCCGAAATCCAGCAGCACCGCGCTGCCGTCCGCGCGCAGCAGCACGTTGGCGGGCTTGAGGTCGAGGTGGCACACGTTCTGCTGGTGCAGGCTGTGCGCGGCGTGCGCCATGGCCGCGCCCAGTCGGGCCACGGTGGTGGCGTCCGGCGGCTGCGGCAGGTCCAGCCAGTGCTGCAGCGTGTGGCCTTCGATGTATTCCATCACCAGGTAGGGCAGCCGCGCCAGGTCGCCCGCGGCGACGAAGCGCGGCACGTGGCTGCCGCTCAGCGTGGGCAGGATCTGCAGCTCCACCTCGAAGCCGACGATGGTCTCGGCGCCATCGCCCGCCGTCATGCGCGGGATCTTCATCGCCAGCGGAAAGCCCGCGTCGCGCGCGGCGCCTGCATAGCCCACGCGGTACACGTGCGCCATGCCGCCCGCGTGCAGGCATTCGTGCACGACGAAGCCGTCCACCTCGGTGCCGGGCGCGAGCAGCTTCATGCAGCGCTCCGGGCGGGCCGCGCGATGGCCGCGCTCAACGCCCCAACTCCAGCCGGTCGGCGAAGAACGCAGGCAGGCCGGCGGCGCGCACGGCGGCCGCGGCCGCGGCATGGTCGTAGGGCACGCGGTGGAAGGTGACCGTCGCGGCGTGGTCGTCGAACAGCGCATACATGGCGCGCACGTCGCGGTCGCGCGGCTGGCCCACGGAGCCCGCGACGCCCAGCCACTGGCGGTGCGGTGGCACCGGCACGGGCACGCCGGGCTGCGGCGCAAAGCGCATCAGCTTGGCGGTGGGCGTGAGGAAATACAGCGCCTGCTCGTGCACGTGGCCGCAAAACACGTAGCGGATGGCGGGGTCGAGCTGGCTGGCCGCGGCCATGCTGCGCTCGGCCGCGCCCGCGTCCTGCACATAGTGCCAGTGGCTGGGCTGGTCGGCGCTGGCGTGCACCAGCAGCGTGTTCGCACCCAGGCGGCGCGTGAGCGGCAAGGTGGCCAGAAAGGCGCGGTGCCGGGGCGACAGTTGCGCATGCGTCCACTGCGCGCTCTGGTCGCCCATCTGGGTGGGCGTTGCGGGCGGGTCCAGCGCCGCGACGTCGTGGTTGCCCAGCACGCAGGGCGCGCCCTGGGCCGCCAGGGCCATGGCCTGCTCGACCACGGCCACGGGGTCGCCGCCGTAGCCCACCAGGTCGCCCAGCAGCGCGAACTGCTCGGCGCCCTGGGCGCGGGCATGCGCCAGGCAGGCATCGAGGGCATGGCGATTGGCGTGGATGTCGGCGAGCAGGGCGATCTTCATGGCGGACGCGGCGGGTGCGCGAGGCTGGGGTCAAGGGTGCGAAAAGGCATCGGCCCGCGGGGGCGGGGCCGCCTGCGATGATGGCTCCGAATGGTGCCATTGGCGGGGGTGAGTGCGCGGGAAGCGCAAAAAAGGTGCCATCGCGCGGGTGTCGCGGCGTGCATCGCCGCCGGGTGTCGCTGCGGCGCCCCGCTGGCGCCCGCTTCGATGGAGCGATTCGCTATATTTTTAGTAGCGCCCGAGGCAGATGAAACCCCGGCATCGCGGCCATCGGGCCATGAAGGCGTACCGGGCCCCACGCAAAAAGCCCCCCGGCCGCGTCGGATCGCGGCCGGGGGGCTTTTTTCAGGCCAATGCCGATCAGGCCAGCGTGATCGTCACGTCGATGTTGCCGCGCGTGGCGTTGGAGTAGGGGCAGACCTGGTGGGCGGCGTCCACCAGTTGCTGCGCCTGGGCGCGGTCCAGGCCGGGCAGGCTGACCTTCAGGCGGGCGGCGATGCCGTAGGCGTTGGGGATCTTGCCCAGATCGACTTCGGCGTCCACGGACACGTCCTGCGGCACGGCGATCTTCAGTTGGCCGCCCACGGCCTTCAAGGCGCCGATGAAGCAGGCGGAATAGCCGGCGGCGAAGAGCTGCTCGGGGTTCGTGCCCGTGCCGCTGGTGCCGGGGGCGGAGAGCGTCACGTCCAGGCGTCCGTCATCGGTGCGCGAGGCGCCGTCGCGGCCGCCGGTGGTGTGGGCGCGGGCGGTGTAGAGGACTTGGTCGAGCGATGGCATGGTGATTCCTTTGCAGTGAATGCCCGCGGTGCGAGCGGTTGAGGGACAAAAAAGACAACGAAAGCGAGAACGACAAAATCGGTGAGGACGGGGCTGCTAGCCGGAGCCGATCCGGCGGCGCAGCTGCTGCAGCTGCCGGGTCAGCGCGGTGAGTTCGGGCAGGGTGCACTGGCTGCTTTCCAGCACGCAGGCGGGAATGGCTTCGGCGCGATCGCGCAGGGCCCGGCCGGCGGGGGTGAGCGTGGTGCGCACGCGGCGCTCGTCCTGCGCATCGCGCAGCCGCGTTACCAGGCCCGAGGCCTCCAGGCGCTTGAGCAGCGGGGTGAGCGTGCCGGAGTCGAGGAACAGGCGCTCGCCCAGTTCGGAAACGGTGATGCCGTCGCGCTCCCAGAGCGACAGCATCACCAGGTACTGCGGGTAGGTGAGGCCGATGGACTCCAGCAGCGGCTTGTAGAGCTTGGTCATCGCCAGCGACGCGGAATAGAGCGCAAAGCAGACCTGGTTGTCCAGCTGCAGCAGAGCGGGGCTGGGCGTGGAGACCGGGTGGGCGATGGCGTCGGGGCGGGGCATGGGCTGGATTGTGATGCCCAATTAAATTGCGCGCAATTGAATTGGGCATCACCCCATCGGCGCTGGGGGTTTGACGTGCGGCGTGCAGGCGGCAGCGCCGAATGGGTGTAGTGCGGGGCGGTGGAAGGTCCTTTGGCGCGTGCGTCCTGCCGCCGAGGGTGTGCGTCAAAGTGGCCTCCGGCGCAATGAATTCTAGGGCATTGTGCTATTAAAAATATAGCAAAAGGCCCTGACCCGTTGGAGGAGGCCGGGGCTGCCCATGCCCCGGGTAAGGTCAGTAAGCGTACACGCCATGCCCGGTCTTGCGGCCCAGGCGGCCGGCGGCCACCATTTCCTTGAGCAGCGGGCAGGGGCGGTATTTGCTATCGCCGAACTCGGTCAGGTACACGTTCATCACCGCCAGGCACACGTCCAGGCCGATCATGTCCGCCAGCGCCAGCGGGCCGATGGGCTGGTTGCAGCCGAGCTTCATGCCCGCGTCGATGTCCTCGGGCGTGGCCAGGCCCTCGGCCAGCACGAAGAACGCCTCGTTGATCATCGGCACCAGGATGCGGTTGACCACGAAGCCGGGCGCGTTCTTCACGGTGATGGGGCTCTTGCCCAGCGACTCGGACAGGGCCTTCACCGTGTCGTGCGTGGCATCGCTGGTCTGCAGGCCGCGGATGATCTCCACCAGCGCCATCATCGGCACCGGGTTGAAGAAATGCATGCCGATGAAGCGGTCGGGCCGCGACGTGGCGGCCGCCAGTTGCGTGATGGAGATCGACGAGGTGTTGGAGGCGATGATGACCTCCGGCGCCACGATGGCGTCCACCTGCTTCAGGATCTTCACCTTGAGCTCGTGGTTCTCGGTGGCCGCCTCGATCACGATCTGCGCGGCCTTGAGGTCGTCGTAGTTCGTCGAGGTGCGGATGCGCGAGAGGGCCGCGTCCTTGTCTGCGGCGGTGATCTTTTCCTTCTTGATGAGCCGGTCCAGGCTGCCGGCCACGGTGGCCAGGCCCTTTTGCACGGCGGCCTCCGAGATGTCCACCATCACCGCGTGGATGCCCGACACGGCGCAGGCCTGCGCGATGCCGTTGCCCATGGTGCCTGCGCCGATGATGCCGACGGTCGTGATCGTCATATAAAGTCTTTCCGGCCAAATAGCCAAATCAAAAAACAGGGGTTGCGCGGATCGGCGTGATCGTATCGGCAATCGCGGGCGGCGCGGCCGGTGCGCCGCCCCAGCGGCCGCGGCCGCTGGCACAGAGGAGACAACGGACATGTTCGACTACATCGTGATCGGCGGTGGTTCGGCCGGCTGCGTGCTGGCGGGGCGCCTGACCGAAGACCCCGCCGTGCGCGTGTGCCTGCTGGAGGCTGGACCGCCCGACACCAGCGCCCTCATCCACTGCCCGGCCGGCATCGCCCTGATGGCGCGCACCGGCGCCTTCGGCTGGGGGCAGCACACCACGCCACAGCCCGGCCTGAACGGGCGCCGTGGCTACCAGCCACGCGGCAAGGTGCTGGGCGGCTCCAGCTCGCTCAACGCCATGATCTACCTGCGCGGCCAGCCGGCCGACTATGACCACTGGGCCGCCGAGGGCAACCCGGGCTGGGCCTGGAGCGACGTGCTGCCGTACTTTCGCCGCGCCGAGCACAACGAGCGCGGCGCCGACGCCTTTCACGGCACGGGCGGCCCGCTGAACGTGATGGACCTGCCGGCGCCCCACCGCATCGCGCGCGATTTCATCGAGGCCGGCGTGCAGGCCGGCCATGCCCGCAATCCCGACTTCAATGGCGCCACGCAGGAGGGCGTGGGCTGGTACCAGGTCACCCACCGCGCGGGCGAGCGCTTCAGCGCCGCCAAGGCCTACCTCGCCCCGCACCGCGGCCGGCCCAACCTGCAGGTGGTGACGCACGCGCGCGCCACGCGCATCCTGTTCGAGGGCCGGCGCGCCGTGGGCGTGGAGTACCGCCAGGGCGGGCAGTCGCACACGGTGCGCGCTGCGCGCGAGGTGCTGCTGAGCGCGGGCGCGCTGCTGTCGCCGCAGTTGCTGATGCTGTCGGGCGTGGGGCCGGGCGCGGCGCTGCAGCGCCATGGCATTGCCGTGGTGCACGACCTGCCCGGCGTGGGCGAGCATCTGCACGATCATCCCGACGTGGTGCAGGTGATGGACGCGCCGCGCCTGACGGACCTGTTCGGCCTCTCGCCCACCGCCGCGTGGCAGATGCTGCGCGGGGTGCGCGAATGGCGGGCGCACCGGCGCGGCATGCTGGTGACCAATTTCGCCGAAGCCGGCGGCTTCATCCGGAGCCGCCCCGAGGAGGCCGCGCCCGACCTGCAGCTGCACTTCGTGATCGGCAAGCTCGTCGACCACGGCCGCCGCACGCTGCTGGGCCACGGCTACTCATGCCACGTGTGCCTGCTGCAGCCCCTGAGCCGCGGCCGGGTGACGCTGGCCGGTCCCGATCCGCATGCCCTGCCGCTGGTGGACCCGGCCTTCTTCGCCGATCCGGACGATCTGCAGCGCATGGTGCGCGGCGTGCGCCGCATGCGCGATTGGCTGGCGCAGCCGGCGCTGGCCGCCCATGGCGCGCGCGATATGCCGGCCTCGGCCGCGGCGCAGACCGATGAGGCCATCGGGCAGTTCATCCGCCAGCATGCCGACACGGTGTACCACCCGGTGGGCAGCTGCCGCATGGGGCCCGGCGCGATGGACGTGGTGGGCGCGGACCTGCGCGTGCACGGCCTGGACGGCCTGCGCGTGGTCGATGCGTCGGTCATGCCGCGCATCGTGAGCGGCAACACCAACGCGCCGACCATCATGGTCGCGGAAAAGGCAGTGGACCTGCTGCGCGCAGCGGCCTGAGGCGGATCGCGCAGCTACGCTGCTGGTGGGGCCTCAAGGCGTGTTCCATCAGGCCTGGAACCGCTTGCGCGTGAGCGCCAGCGCCGTCCAGAACGCCACCACCGTGGTGACCACCAGCACCAGGCCGTGGCGCAGCGGGTGCGCGGGCCACTGGTCCATGAACAGCGGGCGCACCAGTTCCACCGCGTTGGCCAGCGGCAGCCAGTCGGACACATGGCGCACCACGGCGGGCAGCTGCTCGCGCGGGAAGAACACGCCCGACAGGAACATCATCGGCGTGAGCACCAGGGTGAAGTAATAGGTGAAGAAGTCGTAGCCCTTGGCCAGCGCGTTGAAGATCAGCGCGATGCTGGAGAACATCACCCCCACGAACAGCAGCACGGGCCAGGCCACGAGCAGCTTGGGGCTGTGGCTGATCTTCAGCGCCAGCATCACGCCCAGGATGGCGGTGACGGTGAACACGGCCTTGAAGGCGGCCCACAGCATCTCGGCCAGCACCACGTTGTCCAGGCTGACCGGCGCGTTCATGATCCCGTCCCAGGTCTTTTGCACGTGCATGCGCGAGAAGGCCGAGTACAGCGCCTCGAAGCTGGCCGCGTTCATGGCGCTCATGCAGATGGAGCCGCTCGCCAGGAACAGGATGTAGGGCACCTGCGTGCCCCCCACGTTCACCTGGCCCACCAGCGCGCCCATGCCGTACCCGAAGGCGACCAGCCACATCAGCGGCTCGGCGATGTTGCCCACCAGGCTGGGGATGGCCAGCTTGCGCCACACCAGCAGGTTGCGCAGGAAGACGGGCCACCAGCGGGCGGACAGCTCGGGCGCGCGCCAGATCGAGGGGGTGGCCGGTCGGGCCGGCGTGGCGGGGCTGGGGTGGGGGGCGGTGGACATGGCGCTATTGTGCGGCGGCCGAGCGACGGGCCGCGGCCGGGCTCACAGCACCTTCACCGCCCGGCCGATGTACTGGATCGGGCCGGTGGGCTTGCCGATGGGCGAGCCGCTCGGGGGCTCCAGCGTCAACTCGAACAACTGGTTGGGCTGCAGCGGCGGCAGCTTTTCCAGTGCCAGCTGCAATGACTGGCCGGGCTGGACCAGTCCCAGCGAGACCGGGCCACTCCAGCTGTCGGCCT
Organism: Acidovorax sp. KNOB132; assembly: GCF_057541515.1. Classification (NCBI taxonomy): domain Bacteria; kingdom Pseudomonadati; phylum Pseudomonadota; class Betaproteobacteria; order Burkholderiales; family Comamonadaceae; genus Acidovorax; species Acidovorax sp. KNOB132. The sequence goes on along the minus strand of NZ_BAAJYT010000069.1, from coordinate 10,971 downwards.
TGGTCCAGAACTCCAGCGCGCGGCCCGCGGGCACTTCGGCCACGCCCAGCGGAATGAGCTGGAGCGCGCTGGGCGAACTCGCCTGCACGACCCAGCCGGGCGCCTTGTCCTGCGGTGCCACCAGCACCACCATGAACTGCGGGGGCGTGGCCTGCGGTGCCACGCGGGTAACCAGCACCGCGGCCAGCACGGCCGCCATGGCAAAGCCCGAGCCCGCCAGCCCGCGCCACAGGCCCAGGTGGTTCCACCAGTTTCGGGAAGGCCGGGCCGGCGCCGGCCGGGGCGCTGGTGAGGCGGCCGGTGAATGGGAATGTGAATGGGCGGCCGGCGCGCTGGCCTGTGCGCCGTCGGCGGCCTGCAGCGAGGCATCGATGCGCGTCCACAGCTGGGCCGGCGGTGCGATCGGCTCGGCCAGCCCGGTCAGCGGCAGCAGCCGCGCTTCCCAGTCGGCCACGGCGCGCTGCAGGGCCGGGTCCGATGCCATGCGCTGCGCCAAGCGGGCGCGGGCGGCGGCGGACAAGGTGCCCAGCACGTACTCGCCGGCCAGCAGGTTCAGGTCTTCGGGCACGGCGGGATGGGGGATCGGCGCGGTCATGCCATGCACTCCCGCAGCGAGTTCAGGCTGCGCCGTATCCACGCCTTCACGGTGCCCAGCGGCGCGCCCAGGCGTTCGGCGATCTCGCCGTGCGAGCAGCCATCCACATAGGCGTGCAGCACGCAGTTGCGCCGCGCCGGGTCCAGGCCCTCCAGGCAGTGCTGCAGGCGGCCCAGGCTGGCGTTGAGTTCGAAGGCTTCCGCGATCTCGCGGTGGGCCTGCACCGACTGCTCGGCCTCCAGGGCCTGCACGGTGTCGTCGTCCACGTCGAGGTGCGGCCCGCATCGCGCACGGCATTCAGGGCCAGGTTGCGCACCACGCTGTAGATCCAGCCGCGGGCGCTGCCCCGGCTGGCATCGAAGCTGCCGGCGCGCGTCCAGATGTTCACGCAGGCGTCGTGCACGATGTCCTCGGCGAGCGCGCGCTGCCGCACGATGCGCCAGGCCACGCCCAGCAGGCGCGGCCCCTCGTGCTCGTACAGGCGGCGCATGGCCTGCCGGTCGCCCGCCGCGCAGCGGGCCAGGGTGGCTTCGTAGTCGAAGTCGTCGTCAGCGGCAGGCGTGGAAGGCAAGGGGCGGTGGCTCCAGCGGTCGAAGGCCGGGCGCTGGCGTCGATCGGCCGCCCGGAACGTGGGCCGCATGGTAGCCGACATGACCGTGCTCCAAAGGCTTTCGACCCTGAAAGACCCGCCCGGGCCGTCAGGCGGCCTTCCAGAAGATGTAGTCGGCCTGGTACTTCACGGTCTGGCGGTCGCCCTTGTTGGTGGCGGTGCAGGCCGCGGCCGGGGCCACGCCGCCCTTGAGCGCCACGCGCTGGATGAAGGTCACGCCCGTCAGCGCGCCCGAGCCCATGGCCGGGTTGGCCTTCACGAGCTGGTAGGGCAGGTTGCCGGTGCCGGCAGGCGCCACGGCCAGCTGCGTGGCGGTGACCTTGGAGCCGTCCTGCGCCTCCCAGGTGGCGGGCGGGCCGTAATACGTGCCCACCTGCTTGCCGCTGCGGTCGTTCAGCACGGCCTTCGGTCCCACGAACACCCATTCGGTCTGGCCGGGCATGTTGGCCTTGTCGCGGCATTCGTAGGTGATGTCGCCCACGCCCACGGTTTCCCAGGCCACCTTGTTGCCGGCCGGCACCTTGATCGACTCGGGCAGGCTGTCCTGCGAGAACTTCGGGCCCGATGCCGACATGGAGCCGCAGGCCGCGAGCAGGGCCGCGGCGGCGATGGCGCCGGTCAGGGGGATGAGGCGAGAGAGCGTTGGCTGGATGGTCATGGCGTTTCCCTTGTCTTCGGTTGGGTTGAAAAAAGCAGCAGCAATCTCCGCTGCTGCAGGTACTACCCACGGGAACGCCGTTTGGATGCAGGCCGCGCGAAATATTTTTTCGAAAGCCGCGCGGCCCGGCTTTTTTACCAGGCGGCCGGTTCAGCCGTCTTCGCGGATCTGCCGGCCGGTGAGTTTCAGGAACAGGTCTTCCAGGTTGGCCGGCCGGTGCAGCGTGCGCAGGTGCCCGTGCGTGCTGAGGGCGGCCAGCAGCGGCCGGGCGTCGTGCGTGTAGAAAAACACCGTCTCGCCGCTCACCTCCACGCGGGCGGCGAGCGGGCGCAGGGCGGCGTCTTCGGCCAGCGCCACGGCGCCCACGCCGAACAGTTCCACCACGTCGGGCTCCAGGTGCTCGGCGATCAGCTCGCGCGGGCGGCCTTCGGCGATCTTGCGGCCGTGGTCCAGCACCAGCAGGCGCGAACACAGGCGCTCGGCCTCGTCCATGAAATGCGTGGTCAGCAGGATCGACTTGCCCTGCTGCACAAGCAATTGCAGGCGCTCCCACATCAGGTGGCGGGCCTGCGGGTCCAGGCCGGTGGTGGGCTCGTCCAGCAGCAGCAGGCGCGGGTCGTTCACCAGGGCGCGGGCCAGCGACAGGCGCCGCTTCATCCCGCCCGACAGCTCGCCCGGCTTGGCGCCGGCCTTGTGCGTGAGTGCCGCGAACTCCAGCAGGCGCGGCACGCGCTCCTGCATCACCGCGCCCTTGAGCCCGAAGTAGCGGCCGAAGATGCGCAGGTTCTCCGCGCAGGTGAAGTCCGGGTCCAGCGTGTCGAACTGCGTCACCACGCCCAGCTGCGCCTTGATGGCCAGCGCGTCCTGGGGCATGGCCAGCGGCGTGCCGGCCCCTTCCGGGTGGAAGTGCACGCTGCCGCCGTCGGGCGCGGTCAGGCCCAGGCACATGCGGATGGTGGTGGTCTTGCCGGCGCCGTTGGGGCCGATGACGCCCAGGCATTCGCCGGGCGCGATGGAGAACGAGACATCGTCGACCACCGTGGCATCGCCGTAGCGCTTGTGCAGGTGATCGATCTGGAGAAGGGGGGGATGCGCCATGGGCGTCTATTATTGTTCGCCGTCCTCCGGGACCGAGCCCCCGTTTTTTCCCGACCCTTCTTCTTCATTCCATCCCTTCACCTGCTATGACCACTCTCGGCACCCCCCTTTCGCCCTCGGCCACCAAAGTCATGCTGCTCGGCTCGGGCGAGCTGGGCAAGGAAGTCCTCATCGCCCTGCAGCGCCTGGGCGTGGAGACCATTGCCGTGGACCGCTACGAGAACGCGCCCGGCCAGCAGGTGGCCCACCACGCGCGCACCATCACCATGAGCGATCCGGCCCAGCTCAAGGCGCTCATCGAGGCCGAGCGGCCCCACCTCGTGGTGCCCGAGATCGAGGCCATCGCCACGCCCATGCTCGAAGAGCTGGAGGCCGCCGGCACCGTGCGCGTGATTCCCACCGCGCGCGCCGCGCGCCTGACCATGGACCGCGAAGGCATCCGCCGCCTGGCCGCCGAAACGCTGGGCCTGCCCACCAGCCCCTACCAATTCTGCAATTCGCTGGAAGAGCTGCAGGCGGCCATTGACGGCGGCATCGGCTACCCCTGCATCGTCAAGCCCGTGATGAGCAGCTCCGGCAAAGGCCAGAGCAAGATCGACGGCCCGGCCGACGTGCAAAAGGCCTGGGACTACGCCATGGCCGGCGGCCGCGTGAGCCATGGCCGCGTCATCGTCGAAGGCTTCATCGACTTCGACTACGAGATCACCCTGCTCACCGTGCGCGCGCTCGGCGAAGGCGGCCAGCCCGAGACGCACTTTTGCGAACCCATCGGCCACATCCAGGTCAGCGGCGACTACGTGGAAAGCTGGCAGCCCCAGCCCATGCGCCCCGCGGCCCTGGAGCGCGCCCGTGAGATCGCCAAGGCCGTGACCGACGACCTCGGCGGCCAGGGGCTCTTCGGGGTGGAACTGTTCGTGAAGGGCGATGCCGTGTGGTTCAGCGAGGTGAGCCCCCGCCCGCACGACACGGGCCTGGTCACCCTGGCCACGCAGGTGCAGAGCGAGTTCGAGCTGCACGCGCGCGCCATCCTGGGCCTGCCCGTCAACACCGCCCTGCGCAGCCCGGGCGCCAGCGCCGTCATCTACGGCGGCATGGATGCGCAAGGCATCGCCTTCGACGGCGTGGACGAGGCCCTGCGCGTGCCGAACACCGACCTGCGCCTGTTTGGCAAGCCCGAGAGTTTCGTGAAGCGGCGCATGGGCGTGGCGCTGGCGTTCGATGCCGATGTCGAGGTGGCGCGGGAGCGGGCCAAGCTGGCGGCCGGCAAGGTCAGGCCACGCAAAGCGTAAGCATCGGCATTCACACCACCGATCCGACCGCGGTGGCGGGGCGCTGTCGTCGGGGGCCGAATCGAAACGGCAGGCATGCGCGCAGCGTGCCGGCCCCCCGGAGCGTGGCCTCCTTGCCGGGCGCCGCCATGGCGCTCGCCCCTTCATCGCAACGGAATGGGAAAGCACCCGTTCCTGGCACATCCCCCGTCCTTCTGAAGCCGCCCCTTCAATGGCCCGGAGGCTCGACGGCCTCTGCGCAGCGCCATACCGTCACCATCCTGTCATCGAAGCGAAACATGGAATGAATAACATTTGCTAACAAACACCCCTGGCCCCCATGTCCGCAAATTCCGAGTACCTGAGCAGCTTTCGGCCCCGTTTCCGTCAGCCCAGTGCGGCGGACCTGTGCACCATGGTGCCCTGCATGACGACCGACCAGACCAACGAACAGGTCATGGAGGTGTTCGGCCAGCACCGCGACCTCGTCAGCCTGCCTGTCGTGGAGGGTCGGCAGCCCATCGGGCTGATCAACCGCAACATCTTCCTCTCCCAGATGAGCAAGCCGTTTCGCATGGAGCTCTACGGCCGCAAGAGCTGCATCGCGTTCATGGACAAGGAACCGCTGATCGTCGATGCCGCGCTGGACATCGAGGCGCTGACGTTCAAGACGGTGGAATGCGGCGAAAAGGCCCTGTCGGATGGTTTCATCATCACCCACGAGGGCGCCTTCATCGGCGTGGGCAACGGGCTGCAGCTGATGCGTGTGGTGGCGGACATGCAGGCCTCGCGCAACCGCCAGGTCATGCACAGCATCGAATACGCGAGCGTGATCCAGCAGTCCACGCTGCGCAGCTCGCTCGAGGCGCTGGCACGCGTGTGCCCCGGCGCGCACCTGGTCTGGGAGCCGCGAGACGTGGTCGGGGGCGATTTCTACCAGTTCAGCACCGAGCCTGACGGCTGGTTCGCCACCGTCGCCGACTGCACGGGCCATGGCGTGCCGGGCGCTTTCATGACCCTGATCGCCTCCACCAGCCTCAACCAGGCGATCAAGCAGCACGGCGCCCGCGATCCCGCGCAGCTGCTGGGCAGCGTGAACCGCAGCATCAAGCAGATGCTGGGGCAGCAGGATGCGCAGGAAGGCACGGAGCGCTCCAACGACGGCATGGATGCCGCCTGCTTCTGGTTCGAGCCGGCGCAGGGGCGCCTGGTCTTCGCGGGGGCCCGGCTGTCGCTGTTCCTGGTGCGGCCCGGCGCCGACGCGGTCGAGATCATCGAGGGACAGCGCAAAGGCGTGGGCTACGTGGACAGCGACTTCGATTTCGCCTGGAACAACCAGGAGCTGATCCTGCCCCCCGGCACGCTGGTTTTCGTCAGCACCGACGGCCTGATCGACCAGGTGGGCGGCCCGCGCGCGATCGCGCTGGGAAAACGCCGCGTGCGGGAGCTGCTTTTCGAGCAGCGGGAGCGCACGCCCGCGGAGATCAACCGGGCCGTGCTCGATGCGCTGGAGCAGTGGCAGGGCCAGGGCGATCACCACCGCCGCGACGACCTCACCTTTTTTTGCTTTCGCACCTGAGACGGAAATCCGCCATGCCCTCGTTCATGAACGCTGAAAACCCCGGTTCCTTCTTCAACCTGGCCAGGCAGCACCGCGTCATCTTCTACTACGTGGGCTACTTCTCGCAGAACATCATCGCGGCCATGGCCGATGCGGTGAAACTGCAGCTGGAGGTCGCCGACGTGGCGGGACCGACCCGGCGCAAGCTGTTCTCGTCCTTCGTGGAGATGGCGCAGAACATCATCCATTACTCCGCCGACACCCTCACGCCGCCCAGCCATGACAACGGCGAACTGCGCCACGGCTCGGTGTGCATCCGCCGCGAAGCCGACGGCAGCTTCCTGCTGCTGTGCGCCAACCCGGTGGAGCCCCGCATCGCCGACGAACTGCGCGAGAAGCTGGCCGCGCTGCGCAGCATGACGCTGGAAGAGATCAAGCAGGCCTACCGCCAGACCCTGCGCGAGGAGACCCCCGAGGGCAGCAAGGGCGCAGGCATGGGTTTCCTCACCATGGCACGCGACGCCCGTGAGCCGCTGGAATTTGGCTTCGACGCGACGCAAGGACCCGACCAGGCACCGGTGTTCTATCTGAAAGCGGCGATCTGACGCGCCAAGCCCGCAAACGAATCGAGATCACAGATGGACAACCTCTACATCGCACCGACCCCCAGTTCACCCGAGGTGGACTTCAAGTTCGACGCCCATACGCTGAGCTTGCGCGGCGAGTCCTACCCCGAGAATGCCGCGGCGTTCTATGGCGACGTTCTCACGCAGCTCAGGGCCTACCTGGCCGGGCAGGTGGACACCAAAATCGAGGTGAGCATCGCGCTCGCCTACTTCAACAGTTCGAGCACCAAGATGCTCTTCAACCTGATCGAGGCGCTCAGCGATGCGGCGGGCGCGGGCAACGAGGTCGTGGTGCACTGGTACCACGATGAGGAGGACGACACCATCCTCGAATTCGGCCAGGAACTCAGCGAAGACTTTCCCGCCATCCATTTCTCAACCCACCCCGTCAGCGCGGCCTGATGCCCATGGACGCCGCGACCCCCCCGGACCTGTTCGAAGCCGAAAACCAGGCCTTGCTGGTCGCACGCAGCGCCTACCAGCGGCATGCAGGCCTGGAAGAGGCCCCCTGCCGGCAGGCGCTGGGGGACCTGCTGGTCGCCTACGAGCGGCTGCTGCGGGAGACGCGCCGCCTGGTGCGCCGCAGCGACCGGGCGGAGCTGGACATGAACCAGCTGAACCTTCGGCTGCAGGACCTGGCGGCCCAGCTGGAGTACCGGGCCAACCACGACCCGCTGACCGGCGTGCTCAACCGGGCGGCCATCATCGAGCGGGTCAACCAGCAGCTGCGAAGCGGCGGCCTCGCGCTGATCGTGCTGGACATCGACCATTTCAAGCGCATCAACGACAGTTTTGGCCACCCGATGGGCGACCGGGTGATCCTGGGCGTGGTCGCCTGCCTGCAGGCCGTCGTGCCCCCGACCGCGCAGGTCGGCCGGGTCGGCGGCGAGGAATTCACCGTGGTGCTGCCGGGGCAGGGCCACGACACGGCGATGCCGGTGGCCGAGGCCTTGCGCCAGGCCATCGAGTCCCACCGCTTCGACCTGCCCGATGGCAGCGGCATCACGGCCAGCTTCGGGCTGAGCTGCCTGGCGCAGGGCGGCACCTTCGACAACGCCTACGGTCTGGCGGACGAGGCCTTGTACGTCGCCAAGCGCGGCGGCCGCAATCGCGTGTCGCTCGCCCCGTGCAGCCGCCACCTGCCTGCCGCATGAACGCCGGGGTGGTGCCCGACTGTCCCGCGCCGCAAGTCGCCGCCGCGCGCACCGTCCGCACCCGCGACCCGCAGGGCGGGCCCGACTGGCGGATCCTCGTCGTGGACAGCGACGCGGGCGTGCATGCGGCCATGCGCGTGGCGCTGCAGGGGCGCACGCTTTTCGGCCGCGCCCTGGTGTCGCGGCACGCTTTTTCGGGCGAAGAAGCGCGCGCGTTGCTCGTGGGCGAGCCGAACGTGGCGATGGTGCTGCTCGACGTGGCTTCGGAGCCAGTGGGCGGCGCCGTCGCGGCAGCCGGCACCCCCTTGGCGCTGGTGGACTTCATCCGCCACACCGCACGCCTGCCCAATGCACGCATCGTGCTGCGAACGGGCCAGCCCGGGCCAGTCATGGACCTGGACACCCTGCTGCAGTACGACATCAACGACTACCGCCCCAAGTCCGAGCTGACGCATGACCGGCTGCTGGCCCTGGTCGTCACCTCCGTGCGGTCCTACCAGCGGCTGTGCGCCGCCGAGGCCAGCCGCCGCAGCCTGGAACTCATCGTGCGGTCCAGCGCGTCCTTGCTGGAGACCACCGATCCGCGGGCTTTCGCCTCGGGCGTCATCACCCAGCTGGCGGCATTGCTGGGTGTCGCATGCCATGCGCTGGTGTGCGCGCAGCAGGGAGAGACTGCAGACCGGTTTCAGGTGCTGGCGGCGGCCGGCCGGTTCGCCGGCCTCGCCGACGGCCCGTTCGATGCCGTTGCCGCCCGGCCCGAGTGGAGCGTGCTGCGCCGTGTGCTGGAAGGCCGCGGCAATGGGTATGCCGCCGATGGCGGCGTGGCGCTGCACATCGGGCACCAGGGCCGGCAGGGCATGGCCGTCTTCATCGACGTGCCCGCGGCGCGCGGCGCGCTCGATACCCAGATGCTGGACGTCTTCTGCGCCAACCTGGGCACCTTGCTGCACAACCACGGCCTGCTCGCGCGGCTGCATGAATATGCCTATTACGACCCGCTGGTGCGCCTGCCCAACCGCGCGCACTTCGTCGAGAAGGTGGACGAATGCGCCCGCCTCGGCACGCGCGGCCACATCCTGGCGCTGCTCGACATCGACGATTTCAGCGCCACCAACGACGTCATGGGCCACCGCTTCGGAGACTGCCTGCTGGAGCGGGTCGCCCGCGCGCTGTCCGCGGCACTGCCGCCGGGTGTGCTGCTGGCCCGCCTGGGCGCGGACACGTTCGGCGTGCTGGGGGCGGCGGCGCAGGTGTCGCTGCAGCGGCTGCTGGACTGCGTCCGCCAGCCCCTGGCGGTGAATGGCGTTGCGCAAAAGGTGTCGCTCACCTGCGGCTATGTCTTCCTGCCCGAGGTGCCGCAGGCGGGCGCCGATCTCGTCAAGGACGCCACCATCGCCTTGAAGCGCGCCAAGCGCGACCACCGCGGTCAGCACCTGGAATATTCGGACCACATGGGGGCCGAGGCCCGCACCCGTGCGCTGCTGCTGTCCGACCTGCGGGCGGCCATCGACACGGCCAAGCTCTTTCTGGTCTACCAGCCGCAGATCGACCTGGCGACCCGGCGCCTGGTGGGGCTGGAAGCCCTGGTGCGCTGGCGCGCGGACGACGGCCAGCTGATATCGCCCGACCAGTTCATTCCGGTGGCCGAGCATTCGGGACTCATCGTGGCGCTGGGCAAGTGGGTGCTGTCCACCGCGTGCGCCTGCATGCGGGAGTTGCTGGCGGCGGGCCATGCACCCGGGCGCATGGCGGTCAACGTGTCGTCCGTGCAGTTGCAGGACCCCGCCTTTTTCGACACGGTCTGCGCGGCCCTGGCGGACAGCGGGCTAGAGGGGCCGCAGCTGGAGCTGGAGATCACGGAGTCGGTGGCCGCGCTGCCCACCCAATTGCTGAACTCGACCCTGTCCAGCCTGCGCGCGCAAGGCATCTCCATCGCGATCGACGATTTCGGCACGGGCTATTCCTCGCTGAGCTACCTGGAGCGCCTGGCGCTCGACCGCATCAAGATCGACCGCTCCTTCGTGCGCCACCTGGGCGAGCCGCACGGCGTTCGCATCGCGGAAATGGTGGCGCAACTGGGTCGCAAGCTCGGGCTGCAGGTGCTGGCCGAGGGCATCGAGGATGCCGCCGCGCTGCGCGCCCTGCTGGACATGGGCTGCCATGAGGGCCAGGGGTACCACATCGCCGTGCCGATGGAGAAGGGGGCCCTCATGGCCTGGCTGCAGCAACGGCGGTGAGCCGGGGCCGAGTTCGCCACCCGGGAGTCTGCCCACGATTCGTTTCGCGCCGTCTCTGGTGACACTTTGCAGCATGCGCCCACGCCCATCTGTGCCTGTTGCGATGGGTTTTGGTTAGCATGCCACTCCACATCAAAAGGGAGTCTGATTTGTTGCTGATCGAACAGACGGGGCGCATGGTTCCTCCGAGAGTCAAGCCCGCCACCAGCCCTGCGCTCGCGTTAGGCACCATGCACATCACCACCGGCATCGTCATTCATCCAAAGGCGAAGTGGTGAATCGATTCATTGGGTGGGCGTTTTTGGCGTTGCCTTTTTGCGCCAACGCCAGCGATTCCTTGCTCAAAGCCCAGGTGGAGTCACTGCCCATTCACGTGCAAAAGGTCGAAACCTGCGGCGCCTGGAGCCAGGCGGACCGGGCAGGTTACTACCGCGTGGTCGTTGTCGATGTGCACGAAGGGGCGGGCAGCGAGATCTACGTGCAGTGGCTCACGCAGCCGACGCAGGAGGCGAGGTCGGAATTGGTCCGGACCCTGGCGTTTCCCGAACTCAATGACGACCACAGCCAGTACGCCATTCAGGAAATGCGGTGCAGGAAGGTGGGCAGCGGAATCGAGATCGCGATCAAGGCGCAGTACGAGCACGACACGGTGGAAAAGACCCATGCCATTCGGGTCCTTGTCAAAGCAGCGGGAACCTACGCGATATCGGGCATGGCGCGCGGCAGCCAACGGCGCTGAGCCTGGATGGGGTGTGCTGCGCATCGCTCGGCGGACGATGCCCTGCCAACCGTTTCGAGCGCAGCCTCGTCATCCCCTGCGCGTGGAGCCCCGCGCCAGCAGCGCTCCTTCCAGCACCACCCGCCGTACCGTCCGTTCGGGCTCTGCCAGCCGCTGCAGCAGCAACTCGGCCGCGGTGCGCCCGATGTCGTAGGTGGGCTGCGCGATCACCGTCACGTCCAGGGCCGGCAGGGCCGTCCAGTCGTTGTTGTCGAAGCCGGCCAGGCCGATGTCGTTCGGCATCGACAGGCCCGCGGCCTGGATCGCGTGCACCGCGCCCAGCAGCAGCAGGCCGTTCGTGGCCAGCAAGGCGTCCGGGCGCGGCATGTCCCCGGGGCCCGCCAGCAGCGCCGTGGCGGTAGCCATGCCGGCCTCGCGCGTGGGGG
>NZ_BAAJYT010000068.1:0-18236 GCF_057541515.1 Acidovorax sp. KNOB132 | reverse complement strand
GGCCGGGGGCTTCGCCGTGGTGGCCTCCGAAGTGCGCGGGCTGGCCCAGCGCAGCGCGGCCGCCGCCAAGGAAATCAAGACCCTCATCAGCGAATCGGTCAACGAGGTCCATGCCGGCTCCGAGCTGGTCGAGAAAGCCGGCAAGACCATGGGCGAAGTGGTCGAGTCCGTGCACCGCATCTCGGGCCTGATGGAAGGCATCGCCTCGGCCAACGTGGAGCAGACGGCCGGCATCGAAGAGGTGAACCGCGCCGTCTCGCAGATGGACGAGATGACGCAGCAGAACGCCGCCATGGTGGAAGAAGCCAGTGCCGCCACCTCGGCCATGGCCTCGCAGGTGGCCGTGCTGCGCGAGGCGCTGGCCGTGTTCCAGCTGGGCGAGGCCGCCGCCCTTGCGGCCGAGCACCACCCCACGCCGGCCCCGGCGCCCAAGGTCTCGCCACGGCCTTCCACCCGCCTGCTGCGCGCCTGACCAGGCCCGCAGCGCGGGCTGGCCGGCACGGGGCCGGCGGCCCGCGGGGGGCAGATGGTTCTGGGTGGTGTGCGCAGCAGCACCCTCGCGTGAAACGGGCACCGCAGGCGCTCTAGCTCTGAGCCGGCACCGCAGGCGCACTAATTCTGAGCCGGCACCGCAGGCGCCGGACGGCGAAGCAGCAGCCAGCCGAACAGCGGCGCCGTGATGTACATCAGCACCGAGTAGATGGCCGCGGGCAGCGCCAGCGTGTAGCTGCCCAGCACGCTCAGGGCGATGAAGATGGCCAGCGTCGAGTTGTGGATGCCGATCTCGTAGCTCACCGCGGTGGCCAGCGGCTTGTCCAGCCCGGCCGCGCGGCTCAGGTAGTAGCCGGACAGCAGGCTCGCCAGATTGAACACCAGCACCGCCGGCCCGATCTCGGCGAAGGTGCTCGCGATCGAACTCCACTCCTTGGCGATGGACAGGATGGACACCACCGCCAGCACCAGCGCGCTGAAGACCTTCACCGGCTTTTCCATGCGCGCCGCGAAGGCCGGCCAGCGGGCCGCCGCGGCCATGCCCAACCCCACCGGCACCAGCACGATGGCGATCACCTCCAGGAGCTTGCCGGTCTGGATCGGCACCACCTGCCCGCTCTGGGCGAAGTGGGCGATGGCCGCGTTGGCGATGATCGGCAGCGTGACGATGGACAGCAGCGTGTTCACCGCCGTCAGCGAGATGTTCATCGCCACGTTGCCGCCGAACAGGTGGGAAAACAGGTTGGCCGAGATGCCGCCCGGCGACGCGGCCAGCAGCATGAGGCCGATGGCGAACATCGGCGACAACCCGAAGGCGCGGATGATCGCGTAGCACAGGATCGGCAGGCCGATCACCTGCAGGCCGAGCGCAATGCCCACGGCCTTGGGGCTGTGCAGCAGCCGCCGGAAGTCGGCCACCCGGAGGGTGAGGCCGAGCCCGAACATGACGAGTGCCAGCGCGCCGAACAGAAAGCGCGTGACGATGAGGGTGCTGTCCATCGGGGCCGCCGCGCTCAGTCGCGGTAGCCCGGGTCGGTGCGGTCGAGCTTGCGGATCAGCGCGGGCCAGACGAACTGCCCGCCCAGGCCGCCCGTCTGCACCTTCATCGCATGGCCCACCCCCTGCACGATCTGCGGGTGCACCCGCGTCAGCTCCCCGCCGCCCGACTGCGCGGCGATCTGGATCTGGCAGGTGGATTCGAACGTGTACATGGCCAGGAACGCATCCGCCACCGTCTTGCCGCAGGTGAGCAGGCCGTGGTTGCGCAGCATGAGGAAGTTGGCGTGGCCCAGATCGGCCTGCAGGCGGGTCTTCTCGTCGTCGCGGATCGCCACGCCTTCATAGTCGTGATAGGCCAGCGAGGCCAGCACGAAGGTCGACTGCTGGCTGATGGGCAGCACGCCGTCCTTTTGCGCGCTCACGGCGATGCCGGCCCGCGTGTGGGTGTGCAGCACGCACTGGATATCGTCGCGCGCCGCATGCACCGCGCTGTGGATCACGAAGCCCGCCGGGTTCACCGGGTGGGGCGAGTCGATCACCTTGTTGCATTGCGAATCCACCTTGACCAGGCTGGACGCCGTGATCTCGTCGAACATCAGGCCGTAGGGGTTGATGAGAAAGTGGTGCTCCGGCCCCGGCACCCGCGCGCTAATGTGGGTGAACACCAGGTCGCTCCAGCCGTGCAGGGCCACCAGGCGGTAGCAGGCGGCCAGATCGACGCGCAACTGCCACTCTTCGGCAGACACGAGTTGCCGGAATTCGGACGGGGAGATCGCATTCATGGACATTCCTTGGGGTGGGTGCATGGGACAGAGGGCGCCGGCAGCCGTCAGGCGGCGGCCGGCTGCGGCGGCTGCAGCGCCGCCTTGTAGAGGCTCTGGCGCGGCTGGGCCAGCACGCGCCGCAGCATCGGCATGAAGGTGTCGAGCGGCAGCGTCTCGGCATGCGGGTCGAACGCCGGGTTGTCGTAGCGCTCGCAAAACTCGGCCGTCTGCTGGTAGTGCGGGTGCCCCGCGAACTGGTCGCGCAGGTGGCGGTCCAGCCCGATGTGGTGAAAGAAATAATGGCCCTGGAAGATGCCGTGGTGCTGGACCATCCAGTGGTTGGCCTCGCTCACGAACGGCTGCAGGATGGCGGCCGCGATGTCGGGGTGGTTGAACGAGCCCAGCGTGTCGCCGATGTCGTGCAGCAGCGCGCACACCACGTACTCCTCGTCCTGGCCATCGCGCAGCGCGCGGGTGGCGGTCTGCAGCGAATGGGTATACCGGTCCACCGGAAAGCCGCCGTAGTCGCCTTCCAGGATGCGCAGGTGCGCCGCCACCCGGTCCGCCAGGCCGCGCGAGAACTGCATGAACTCGCCGCCGATGGTCTGCCAGTCCTCGCGCGTGCTGTCCTGCATGCGCACGAAAGTCGCCTTTTGATGGGTCTGCATCGTGTTGTCTCCGTGGGGGAACCGGGCCACTGTAGGCGCGCCCTGCCCCGCCAACTGTCCAATAATTGACAGTTCGACCCCTTGGTTTACCCGCCCGCGCCGGACCGCACACCGCCCTGCATGCCCCACACGCCCCCGCTGTCACCCGCCCAACGCCGCACCCTGGAAGGCAATCCCTGGTTCGCGGCCCTGCCCGCCGCGCAGCGCAATGGCCTGCTGGGCACGGCGGAACTGGTGCACCTGCAGCGTGGCGCCATGCCCTTTCGCCAGGGCGACCCGGTGGGCACGGCCGGCAGCGGGTTCTACGGCCTGCTGGCCGGCACCCTCAAGATCTCCACGCTGCGCGACGACGGGCGCGAAGCCATCCTGGTGCTGCTGGAGCCGGGCAACTGGTTCGGCGAGATCACCCTCATCGACGGCTCGCCGCGCACGCACGACGCCACCGCGCTCACCGGGGTCGATCTGCTCGTGGTGCCGCCCGCCGCCTTCGCCGCGCAGATGGCCGACCCCGTGTTCGCCAACGCCATGGCCACCCTGCTTGCCTCACGGGTGCGGGGCCTGTACAGCATGATGGAAGACGCCACCCTGCGCGGGCTGCGCGTGCGCGTGGTGCACCGCCTGCTGGCCCTGGCGCGCGGCGACGCCACCCAGTCCGCCACCTTGCGGCCCAGCGTGGCCGTGCCGCAGGAGGCGCTGGCCATGATGCTCGGCGTGACGCGGCAGACCCTGTCGAAAGAGCTCAACGCCCTAGCGCAGGAAGGCCTGATCGGCCTGCGCTACCGGCGCATCGAACTGCTGCACCTGGAAGCACTGCAGCGCGTGGGCGGCGCGAACTGAACGGGCCCGTGCCCACCGTGCTCGCCCGGCGGCGCGATGCCGTCAGCCGCTGAACACCGCCGTGCGCCGCTGCGGCCCCGCAGGGCGCAGTGCCATGCGCTCGGCCAGTGCCTGAATGCCTGCCTCCCCCTTCGCCAGGGCCGCCCGGCTGGTGTGCACCGAATACGTGCCCGTTACCAGATCATGCGGATGCGGCTCGCGGACCCGATCACGAACACCGCGCTGCGCTCCTGCGAGGCCTGCAGCTCGATCGTGCCGGATGCGCCAAACACCGCCATCTCGCCGGTGGCCACCGCGTTGGGACCGACCAGTTGGCCGTGGCTGACCGCCAGCCAGGCCGCATCGTGCCCCTGGGGCGGCGCATACGTCCATGCCTGGCCGGGCTGCAGCGTGACGAGCAGGTAGTGAACGCCCTCCGGTGCCCGCACCGGGCTGCGAAGGCCGGCGTATTCGCCTAGGATCACCGTGACCGGGCCGCTGGCGGGCATGGCCTTGGCCTCGATGTACTGGCTGTCCACCGGGCCGTTTTCCAGTTCGGGCGGCAGGGCCAGCCAGAGCTGGAAACCCGCGATGCGCGGCGACTGCCCTGGTGAAAGCTCCTTGCCATGCCACACGCCGCCCCCGGAGCGCATCCACTCCACGCCGCCGTAGGCCAATTCCCCCTCGCCCGAGACCGCGTCGTCGAAGCGAAAGTCGCCCTCGGTCACCACCGTGACGGTGGCCAGCCCCGAGTGCGGGTGAATGGGCATGCCACCGGCAAACGACGATTCGCCCTGGAACAGATCCAGAAACACGAAAGGCTTGAGCACCTGGCCCAGGTCGCCAGGGCTCATCAGCCGGGTGATGGGACCGTGTCCACGGCCACGGGTGCGCCGCACGATGGTTCGCTGGGCGGAGGGGGAAAGCAAGGCGGACATGGTGGGGTGCTCCTGACAAAGAAGTGCTGGACAAATCTGCGCCGGTGCCACATCCGGTTTGCCGTGGCGCCGCTGCCCACCCAATGTAGAGACGCGCCCTCCATCTGCGAAGCCTATTTGATTGAATATGATCCATCTGCTTTAACGATGGATTGAGGACATCACCATGCTCGATGGCGTCTCCCTGGACCACCTGCGCATCTTCGTCGCCGCGGTGGAAACCGGCAGCTTCTCGGCCGCCGGCCGCCGCGTCGGCCGGGCGCAGTCGGTCGTCAGCCAGGCCATCGCCGGGCTGGAGGCGCAACTCGGCGTCACGCTGTTCACCCGGGCGGCGCGACTGCCCGCCCTCACCCCGGAGGGTCAGGCCCTGGCCGGCCGCGCTCGCGACATCGTTCGCGCGGCCGACACGCTCAAGGCCGAGGCACGCTCGATGGCCGCCGGCCTGGAGCCCGAACTGTCGGTCGTGGTCGATGTCATGTTCCCCATGGCGGCGCTGACCGACGCCATCGGCGCCTTTGCCCTCGCCTTTCCCGGCACCACGCTGCAACTGCAGGTGGAGGCACTCGGCGCCGCGGCCCAATGGGTGCTGGACGGGCGCTGCCGCGTGGGCGTGATGGGTTCGCTGCCCGTCATTCCGCCCGAGTTCGAACAGGTGCCGCTCATGGGCGTGCCCATGGTCACCGTGACGGCCCCGGGATCGCCGCTGGCCCAGCAGCCGGGCCGGCTGACTCGCCAGCAGCTGAAAGGCCATGTTCAGCTCGTCCTCACCGACCGCTCGCCCCTCACCGCCGGCCGCGACTTCGGCGTGCTGGGCGACACCGTGTGGCGCCTGGCGGACATCGGCGCCAAGCACGCCTTCCTGCGCGCCGGCCTCGGCTGGGGGCACATGCCCCGGCCCATGGTGGAAGACGACCTGCGCGACGGGCGGCTGGTGCGCATCCAGGTGGAGACCGGCGTGCAGGGCGATCCCATGCTGGAGATGAAAGCGGTCTATCGGCGCGACGCGCTGCCCGGGCCTGCGGGCCGATGGCTGATCGAGCGGCTGCGGCAATACCCGGATTGCGGCGAAGCGCGCGCGGCCCCGGCGGCTTGAGGACGGCGCGGCGCGGCGCGCCCTCTCACCAGCACCGAACGGTCCGCCGCCTAACCGTCCACCGGATCGAGCGGCGTCTCCAGCGTGAGCTGGTAGAACGCCGCATCCAGCCACCGGCCGAACTTGAACCCCACCTGCGGCATCGTGCCCGTATGGACGAACCCCAATTGCCGGTGCAGCCGGATGCTCCCCTCGTTGGCCGCGTCGATGCAGCCCACCATCGCGTGCAGGCCCGCGGCCCGGGCCCGCTCCACCAGCGTTCGCATCAGCAGCGCGCCCAGCCCGCGCCCACGGCAGTCCTTGTGCACGTAGACGCTGTGCTCCACCGTGTACTTGTAGGCCGGAAACGCCCTGAAAGTGCCCCACGAGGCAAAACCCATCAACGCGCCTTGCGCGTCGACCGCTCCCACCACGGGAAAGCCGTTCGCGCGCTTCGTGGCGAACCAGGCAGACATCGCCGATGGCGGGCGTGCCGCATAGTCGTAGAGGGCCGTCGAATGAGCGATGGCCTCGTTCAGAATGTCGAGAATTGCCCCCGCATGGGCGACCTCGTCGCAGTCGATCAGTCGAACCTCGGGGATGGGGGTGTGATTCATGGGGAACATGCCGAACGGCGGGCGGACTTCAGCGCTTTGGAACAATCCGGCGGCATCGGCAGAACGCCCTGCGAAAGCGGCCCGCCGGCCCTGTTGCCTTTCATGCCACCATCGCCCCGTCCAGTAAAGTGGAATATGTTTCCATCTTAATGGAATCTGCGCACCATCCTGCACCAGAACCGAAACCGCGGACCCGGCTTCTTCGCTGGTGCAGCCGCCTGAAGGAGCCCGCACCATGCCCATCGCCCCTGCTTCCGACCCCACTCCCGCACCCGCTTGCGCCACACCCGGCACATCCGTTTTGTTCTGGCGCGGAACGGCCAATGCCAGCCTGGAGCGGCTGGCGCTGCACGTCGCGCAGGACGGCATCACCGCATCCGCCACGGTGATCGGCCTGGAGGGCGGCGGCTTCCAACTCACCCATCGCTGGCGGATCACACCCGACTGGCGCACGCAGTCGGTCGAGGTCGAGCGCTGGAACGCCAACGGCCACCGGCGGTTGGCGCTCGAACGCAACGGCAGCGGCTGGACCGTCGACGGCAAGCCGCGCACCGATCTGGACGGCGCCGAAGAACCCGACCTGTCCGCGACCCCTTTCTGCAACACCTTCCCGATCCTGCGCACGCCGCTGTCCACCGGCAAAAGCCTCCGCCTGGAAACCGCCTTCATCGACGCACTGGAGTGGACCGTCACGCGGTCGCGGCAGCGGTACGACCGGCTCGGACCGAGGCAGCTGCGCTATGTGGACCTGGGCCTTTTCAGGGGATTCGAAGCCCTCCTGACGGTGGACGCCAACGGTTTCGTCGAGCGCTATGAAGGCCTCTTCGAACGCATCCGACCGGCCTCCTGACCCTGGTGCAGCGCGGGCCGCCGCGCCGGGCGGCGGCGCCTTCAGGTGCCCGTGCGGGCCAGGGGAAGCACCACCGTGAACTCACTGCCCAGGCCCAGTCCCTGGCTCTCGGCCACCACCTCGCCCCCGTGGGCCAGCACGATCTTGCGCACGATCGCCAGTCCCAGGCCCAGCCCGCCTTCCGCATTCGAGGCGGCGCCCGGTGCCTGGACGAACGGCTCGAACAAGTCGGCCACGGAGCCTGGAGGCAGGCCCACGCCGTTGTCCCGGATCGCCACCGCCACCTGGCGCTCGCCGCGCCATTGCACCTGCAGGACGATCTCGCCACCGGGATCGGTGTACTTGGCGGCGTTGGTCAACAGATTGGCGAACACCTGGACCAGCCGCAGCGCATCGCCAGTGACCACCACGGGCGCATCGCCCAGATCGGCGTCGAGCCGGTGGCCCTTCTTGGCCACCAACGGCGCGCTCTGCTCGAGCGCCTGTCGCAGCACCTGCTGCAGATCCACCGGCACCTTCGGCGGCGGGCTTGCGCGCATCAGCCCGGACAGGTCGAGCAGGTCGTCCGCCATGCGCGTGAGTTGCGCCACCTGGCGGCCAATCATCTCGCTGGCCCGCAGCACCCGTTTTTCATCGCCGGGCGAGCGCTGCAGCACCGCCTGCGCGGAATGGATGGCGGACAGCGGGTTGCGGATCTCATGGCCGAGGATGGCCATGGCGTTGTCCTTGGCACGGTTGCTGGCTTTGAGCTGCTGCATCTTTTCCGCCAGCGCCACGCGCGAGCGCCGCAGTTGCCCGCCCATCAGACCGATGCCCAGGCCGATCGCCAGGAAAAGCAGAAGTCGGGCCACGTTCTCTGGCTGCAGCACCTCGCGCAAACCAGCGCCGCGCTCGATGAACAGGTACGTGCCCACCGACGTGCCCAGCACCGTGGCCAGCAGTGCCGGGCCGAACCCGCCATAGATCGCGGCCACCACGATCGGCACCGTCAAAATGAGGTACGGCCCCTGCTGCCCCAGCACCGGATTGAGCAGGTAGCGCAACAGCAGCGCTGCCGCCACGGCGGCGACGGCGGTCAGATAGTGGCGATTCATGCGCGCGATGATGCCAGGGCTTTGGCCCCACTTTGCCGTGCCGCGGGCGCTCTGCGGGTTCTGCCACAAAATCGGTCTCCCAACCCCTGCCCGCACCATGTCCGTCCACGAAACCCTGAAGGCCTGGGCCTGGCGCATCAAGCGAGACGGCGTCACGCTCTGGTTCGCCTGCAAGAGCCCCGCCACGCCGTGGCACGCGAAAGCCCTGGGCATGTTCGTCGTGGCCTATGCGCTCAGCCCGATCGACCTGATTCCGGACTTCATCCCCGTCCTGGGCTATGTGGACGACGTCCTCTTGCTGCCGGCGCTGATCTGGCTCACGGTGAAGCTGCTGCCCGCGCCCGTGCTGGCTTCCTGCCGAAGCCAGGCGGAAGAATGGATGCGCACGGAAGGCAAGAAGCCTCGCAGCCGAGCAGGGGTGTTTCTGGTTCTGGGGGTCTGGCTGGGGGCCGGCGTTGTGGGGTACCTGCTGGTTCAGCGCTGGTGGTAGCTCATTGCTTTGCCTGCCGGTGCAGGCGAGCGGGCGGCGCTTTTTGCCTTTTCGGGCTCCAGCGCAATCAGCACTATGGCATTCCGCTACATATTTAATAGCAAACGCCTGCAAGTCCGATGGGCCAGCTAGCCCTTGGCGATACCCGCAGTGCAGACCATGCCCACCCGGCCGGATGCCTGCCGCTTGTCCCTGGTGGGAGGCTGACCATGCATGCGGGCGTATTCGCGGCTGAACTGCGAGGCACTCTCGTACCCCACTTCGAAAGCGACCTGGCTCATGCTCTTGCCCTGCGACAGGATCAGCCGCCGCGCCTCCATCAACCGCAGTGCTTTCTGGAACTGCAGCGGCGACAGCGACGTGATGGTCCGAAAGTGCCGATGGAACGCCGAGCGGCCCATGCCGGCCGCCGCTGCCAGTTGCTCGATACGCACCGGCCGCGCGGGCTCGGCCCGCAGGATCGCCACCGCGCGCGCAATGCGGCGCGCGTGGCTGTCGGGCAGGCCCAGGTGGCGGATCACAGCGCCCTGGCGGCTCCGCAGCAGCCAATGGTGGATCTCCCGGACCAAGCCCTCTTTGAGCACCGCGAGCGATTCGGGCCGGTCCAGCAGCCGCACCAGCCGACGCACGGCATCGCGCAGATCCTCCTCATCGCCCGTGTCGGCCGCGTCGGGCGCGGCGGGAGGCGCATCGCCCCCCGGCGATCCCAGGACCAGATCGGTGATCACCGCCGGGTCCAGCTCCAGCGCAACGGCCAGATAGGGCTGGGCGATGCTGGCCTGGCTGATGCGGCTGGCCGTGGGCACGTTGGCCGTGACGATCATCGTGTCGCCCGCCACATAGGACACCGTGCGGCTGCCCATGGCGACCCGCTTGCGGCCCTGCAGCACCAGGCACACCAGAGGCTGCTCCACCGCGTGCTCCAACGCGCTCGGCGCCGTGCGCCGGACCAGGTACAGGCCGCGCACCCGCGTGGCGGTGATGCCGCCCGTCCGCTGGTGCGTGGTGCCTGTGTAGCGCAAGACCGCTTGCGTCAATTCGTCGTCCGCCATGGCGCATTCTGGCCAGGAAGGCCGGCCCGCCGCAACCGGCCTGGACGATCAGGCAAGGAATGCCGATCTTCGGGCAGACAACGGAGTGAGCGCGACCCTACAGTCGTTGCGTTGTACCGAACCCCGAAAGGCACCCATGACTCCGCTGCCGCCCCCGCACGAGGACCCGCCCGCCGCCGAACCTGCCCGCGCACCGCACCGGGGTGTGCAGGTGCTGGGAGAACAAGGCGCTGAGGGCCGCAAGGCCTTCTTCATCGAGATCGAGGCGCGCCCTGGCCAGGAGGAGGCGGTGGTGCAGATGCTGCGCGACATCCGGGCCTGCGTCGAGGCCGAGCCCGCCACGGGTCCATGGTTCGCCGTTCGGTTTTCGGAAAGACGCTTTGCGATTTTTGAAGCGTTTCCCGATCTGGCGGGGCGGCAGGCGCATGTCGATGGCGGAGGGGGCGATATCTTTCGCGACGTGGCGCGGATGAATGCGATCCTTGCCGAGGCGGCCCAGGTGCATCGCGTGGATGTGTTGCTGAGCAAGGACTATTTTTCTTATTGCCGGGATGAGTAAAAAGCCGTGAGGATGACTGTCAAATAAGGCAAAACAGGCTGGTTGGGGTCATCTGTTCAGCAAACGTGGACGCATTTCACATCCCTCGGGAGTTCACCGATCTGCTTTGGCGTTGCGCGCACTCAGCAGACAAGCCGCCAAGTCACGCACGATGCGTGACTTGGGAAGATCCGGCCGAAAGATCAGCAAGGTTCGAAAGTGCAGCGCTGCAGAGAATGGGCGAAACACCACGCCCCGGGCCGCATAACCGTCTGTGGCGTAGGGGTTGACCAGCCCCACGCCCAGCCCTTCCATCGCCAGCGCGCACACGGTGGATGAATTGGGGGTCTCTGCCACCACCTTGGGCCTGACGTCGCCAGCCTCCAGAATTCGCGTCAGTTTTCTGCGCACAGTGTCCTCCGGCGAGAGCGCGATGAAGGCCTCCTCGTGAAGGTCCTCCGGCTTGACCACCTTGCGCGCGCACAGCCTGTGCCCCTCGGGCATGGCACAGACTGCTTTGGGCGTGGCGAACAACTGGTGCTCCAGTCCCGCAACATCGATTTCGTCAGCAGCCAGACCGACCTCGAAACGGCTGCTCACCACCAGCTCGCGCACGGTGGCTGAGCTGGCCACCTGCAAAGTGACGGCAATCGACGGGTGCTTTTGCCGAAACAAGCGCAGCGCATGGGGCACCAGGGTCGATCCCATCGCCGCCAGGCTGGCAATGCGGATGTCGCCCGTCCCAAAGTCCCGAATACGCGCTGCGCTGATCCGCAGTCTGTCCAGGCCCTGGAACGTGGTCTCCACATCACGAAAGAAGAGATGGCCTTCGGCGGTGGGCACCAACCGACCACGGACCCGGTCGAACAGCGCGAACCCGGTGGTCTTCTCCAGCTCCAGAATGCTGCGGCTGATGGCCGGTTGGCTGATCTGCAGCAGGTCCGCAGCGCGGGACGCAGAGCCCGTCACCATCACCGCGCGAAAGGCTTCGATCTGACGAAAGTTCATTCACCACCTATCAGCTTTGTGCATAGACCCCATCGGTTGCATCATTGATTGTTATCGATCTGGATTCTAAAGTCCTCTCATTCGCCGGCCTACGGACCACGCGCACTGCCCGCTGGTGCTGATGGGTCGGCCCCACCAACATTGAAAGGACCACGGCCATGGATCGCAGATCGTTGTTGCAAAAGGGGGGTGCTGCCAGCGCAGCGATGTTGCTGCCCGGTGCTTCGCTGTGGGCGCAGGCGCCATACCCCGACAGGCCCATCAAACTGATCGTGCCCTGGTCTGCGGGCGGCAGCACCGATGTGCTGGCCCGTGCAGTCGGCCAGAGCATGGCCGATGGGCTGGGCAAACCGGTGGTGATCGACAACCGTCCCGGCGCTGCAGGCCGCCTGGGTGTGGACGCAATGGTGAAGTCGGCGGCGGACGGGTACACGCTGGCCATCATCGAACTGGCGCACGCGATTGCACCGTCGATTTATCAGAAGATGCCCTACGACATCATGAACGACTCGGCGGCGATCTCCACCCTCGGAGTCTCTCCCCTGGTCCTTTTCGTGGATGCGCAGAAGTACCAGGCTGGGCAGCACCAGAAATTTGTGGCCGATGCGAAAAAGGCGGCAGAGCCTCTGAGCATCGCCACCAGCGGCACGGGCAGCATCAGCCATCTGGCGGCGGGTCTGTATGCCAAAGAGGCCAAGCTGGAATTGCAGATGATTCCGTACAAAGGCTCAGCGCCCGCATTGACCGATGTGGCGGCGGGTGTTCTGAGCGGTCACTTTTGCACCTTGGCAAGCGCGAGCAGCCTGTTCAGTGCCGGAAAAATCGTGCCCCTGATGGTGACGGGCAATCGGCGCGTGCCACAGCTTGCGAATGTGCCCTCTGCCAGCGAGCTGGGGCTGAACACCATGGACTTTGGACAGTGGTGGGCGTTGGTGGCGCCGGTCAAAGTGCCCAAGCCCATCATCACCGCGCTGCACAAGGCGACGGCCACTGCGCTGGCGGACAAGCAGGTGCAGTCCCGGATCTCCAGCCTTGCCATCCAGCTGGGCAGTTGCTCTCCCGATGAGGCCCAGGCCTTCATACGCGCCGAAGCCATCAAATGGGCCAAGGTGGTCAACAGCCTGGGCATCAAGCCCGAATAAGCAGCCAGCAAGAGCCATCCGCATGCCCCCACAAGCCCACGTTTCTCCCGAAGCGCCCAACGACCAGTTTCGCAGCCTGTCACCCGCCGTCTGGCGCGCCTCCACCGTCCTGTTCGACACCGTCGCAGACTTCACTTCCCGCAAAGACCGCCTGTTTGACGGCTACACCTACGGCGTCACTGGCACCCCCACCACGCGCGCGCTGGAAGAAAGGGTGGCGGCGCTGGAAGGAGCCCACCATTGTGTCGCCGTGCCTTCCGGGCAAGCGGCGCTGTGTTTGATCGCCCTTTCCCTGCTCAAGGCGGGAGACCATGTGCTCGTCGCAGACTCCGCCTATGGTCCACTGCGCACCTTCGCCCGCGACTACCTGCAGCGCTTTGGCATAGAACACGACACATTCGATCCCTTGGCCGGGGCCGACCTTGCGAGCTTGCTGCGCCCCCAAACCAAGCTGGTGTTTCTCGAATCCCCAGGCTCTATCACGATGGAGATGCAGGACATTCCAGCCATCGTGGAGGTGACCCGGACAGCGGGCGTGCGCACGGTGCTCGACAACAGCTGGGCCTCCCCCCTCGGGTTTCGCGGCATTCCAGCGGGCGTGGACATCGTGGTGGAAGCTGCATCCAAACTTTTGAGCGGTCACTCCGATCTGCTCCTCGGCACCATCGCAACGGACAGCCGATCGCTGTACGAGGCGTTTCGGACCACGCAGAGTGTTCTGGGGCAGGCGGTGAGTGCCGAAGACTGTTTCCTCGCCCTGCGGGGCATGGACACGCTGGAAGTGCGCTATTCCCACCAGTGCGCCAGTGCGCTGGCCGTGGCCTCGGCGCTCACCAGCCATGACGCGGTGACAGAGGTCCTCTTTCCGCCGCGCCCCGGAGACCGTAGCCACACGCGCTGGGCAGCTTCGTTCACCGGTGGTGGGTGCGTGCTGTCTTTTGTTCCGCACTTCCACAGTGATGCAGCCATTCACCAGTTCTTCTCGGCACTGCGGGTGTTCCAGATTGGGGCCAGCTGGGGCGGGGTTCACAGCCTGGCGGCGTACTACCCCGAAACAGAGCAACGCAAACGCAAGCACTGCGCATTCAGTGCGGGCATCGTCCGACTGTCCATTGGGCTGGAGCCTTCGGGCAAGCTCATCGCAGACCTTGAGCAAGCGCTGCATGCCGCTGGCGCACTGCCGTCCTGACCTCCAATCCCTAAAGAGAAAAGAGCCATCCATGATTGAACGACGCCACTTTTTCCGCTACGCCACCGCCAGCTCACTGGCGGCGGCCATAGGCACTGCATCCGCAACGACGCCTGCCACGACAGGCACTGGCGCCACTTCGATGTCGGCCGCCGCAGGCTCCAGCGCACTGCAAATGGAACTGGCCGGGCTCTACGACGTGGACCGCACGGTGATCAACCTGGACGCGGCGTACTACGGGGCCATGACCCGTGAGGTTCAAGCCCATTACTTCGAGCGTTCGATGTGGGTGAACCGGTACAACTCCACGTTCCTGCGCAGCGCGGTACAAGGCATTCCGCGCGATCCCGAACTCAACAAGTCGCGCGCAGCAGTGGCCCACCTCATCGGCGCCACACAGGACGAGGTCACGCTGTGCGGCGGGGGGACGGAGGCCCTGTATTCACTCATCGTCAACTACCGGCCACTCAGCGCGGGCGACGCGGTGATCTATGCCGACACCGACTATGACGAAATGCAGTACGCCATGGACTATCTGGAGCAAAGCCGGGGCGCCAAGGTCGTGCGCTTCAACCTGCCTGAGCCCCACACCCGCGCCAATGTGCTGCAAGCCTACGACAGCATCTTGCGCAACACACCGCGCGCCAAGTTGCTGCTGCTGACCCATGTCTCCAACCGCAATGGCCTGGTGCCACCAGTCGCCGAGATCGTGGCCATGGCCAAAGCGCGGGGCGTCGATGTCATTCTGGACAGTGCCCAGGCTGTGGGCCATATGCCCTTCGATGTAAAAACCTATGGCGCGGATTTCGTCGGTTTTTCGCTGCACAAATGGGTGGCCGCGCCGCTGGGTACCGGCGCCATCTACATCAAGAAGGAAAGACAGGCAGACATCCAGCAGTGGCTGGGCAACAAGATCTACAAAGCGGAGGACCTGCGCTCCCGCATTCCGACAGGCACCGTGGACGTGGCAGCCCGGCTCAGCATTCCCAAGGCCTTGGCCGTGCAAGAGCGCATCGGCCTGGAACGCAAGTTCGCCCACTTGCGTGCCCTGCGCGACTACTGGGTCAGCAGGGCGCGGGATGTGCCTGGTGTCGAGCTCATGCTGCCGCAGGAGCGCGACAACTATGGCGCGATCAGCGCATTTCGCTTGGCGGGCCTGCGCACCATGGAGCAGGCGCGCAAGGTCCAGGAGCGCTTCATCTCAAAGCACGGCGTTCTGGTGGTCGCGAAGTCGGGGTTGGCTTCCGGGCCTGTGATGCGGGTGACACCATCGCTGTTCAACACCACCGAAGAGCTGGACCGCTTGGTCGCAGCCATTCAGGCGGAGCGAAATCTGTTGGCTTGAGTTGGGGGCGTGCCACTTTCTGAACTGGGCTTCCCCAGTTTTCCGGACGCTTTGCCTAGCCCTTTGAGCGTTGCCGCTTTTCGAATTGAACCGGGCTGAGACAGTTCAATTTGACAGCACTCGTTCAACGCCGGGCAAGCCGTCCCGCTCTCTAAAGAGTCATTGCCTCGCGCCCACTTGCTTCAGCTGACCCGCGCCAGTTTCATTGAGCGCAACCGTCTCGCTCACCTCTTCGATGCCGTAGTCAAGCGAAATGCCGTTGTACACGTAGCGCCGGCCGGCTTCGGTGGAAAAACGCAGGTAGCGCTTTTGCCGCTTCTTTAAATCAAACGTGGGAAGTTTTAGCGGCGCCTTGCCCATCTGGATGTCCCAAGCCCACTTCTGCTCGATGACGTACGAGCCTTCGGGTACGCGTAGGACGAGATAGGAGCCATTGGCCAGCGGCGCGACCTCGAGCCCGTTAAGGCTGATATAGGCGTCACGCCCGCCCAGAGCGATGGAGGTAGGCCGATAGATATAGATTGTCGCGTCGTCGTGCTGCGTTTGTCGGGCAGGTGACGTGGGCATCGGGGTGGCGCAACCTGCAAGAAAAAGCGTAACAACGAGCATAGCGCTGGCGCGCCGATTCAAAATTGTGTTCACTGATGCATCCCTAATTTCATTCTTACCCTCGAGCCGCGCCGTGCGTTCGCTCCCAGATACCCGCGTTAGCGCCTCAAGGACGTTGGCGTTGACCGGAGCACCTTTTTTCCAATCATCCGATCGCTAGGCCGGGCCAGAAGTCGGAGGTTTCATAGTCAGGTTCAGCCATCACCACATAAGCGACTGGCGCACTGCCTGTATAGACCTGCAGTGGCAGTTCCAACTTCAAAAAGCAACGTGCGTGTGTCTAGGGCTTCAATGTCTGCAATTGGCCGGCGCGATCGGCTAAGAGTAGTCACATTGATCAACAAGCTCTCGTGTAAATAACCACTGGCCGTTGTTGGTCACTGGAAAGTATTCCAGTCCAGACGGAATGCATTCGACCTCCAGTAGGGCTTGCCTCCAGTCCTTCTTCTTCAGGTCTACACAGGTTGAACCAAGAAAGATTTGGTAGCTCTTGTCCATCATTTTCTAATGAGGAAAAACGTTAGGGGCATGGCGCCTATCGGGCCGTCATGGCCTTATGGGCTTGATCTGCTTCCGGGCATCCTTCAATGATCCCTTTGATCCAGTTCACCGTGCAGGTGCGTGGCAAATTGGGAACGTCGCAAAGCCCTTGCGCTTTTGATTCATTTGTTTTGGCGGCCACCGACAGCGACGCGGCCGGTTGGACTGGCCACTGTGGCTTGATGGCTTGGGCTGCCAGTTTTTCCGTGAAATTGAAGGCAGCCGGCGTACCCTGAGCGACCCGCGCGGCCAAATTGCACGCCAACAGACTAATGGAATGCAGAGACGTCGCGCCACTGAGTTTCCCTGCGCCGGTAACGATATTCACATCTCTGCTGGCAGGGAAGTCGAAAACGATGTCCATGCGTCCAGTTCGTCTCACAAGAGAATTGGCGGCATTCGTGTAGTTGCGCAGATAGGTTAGGAATTCCCCACCTTGGGACACTCGAATGATTTGCGGATCATCCCGCTTCACGCCATCTACGCTTCGTAGCCAGGTCCAGCCATTCACGGGAGAGGTGTTGAATGCGTACGCAGCGAGGATTTGCGGTTCAACGTAGACCGCAAGCTGCGCCAGACTCCCGCCGAGCGAGTGGCCCGCTGCGAAGATTTGCAAATCGGGGCCTTCCTCCGCCTTCAACTCGGCCACGAGTTTCGGTATCTCGTCCCGGACGTTTTTGAATTGGCTGGGGCTGACATTGAACGCCATGGCAAAGTTGGTGCTCCAGTCCGTCATGATCTGTCCGCTGTAGTTCTCGGTGCCGCGGAAGACGACCATGGCCTGCGTTGCGCGTCCAGGCACATTCTCGGCGTACAGCCGGTTGACAAACGTTTCATAGAAAAGTCCGCCGACAGCGTTGCAACCAATTTTTCCAAGCTGCCAAGGCTCCCACCGGCTGTCGTTAGGCCCCAGACCCGCCTCCGCGTTGAGCATTCGCAGTGGGTGAATGCTTTCCTGGTATGTGCATGCGGCTTTGCCGTAACGGTTTTCATTTTCCACGTGGTATCGATATACCATTTTGGAAAGCAATGCCGGCCAAGCAACTTGGCCGATGGCAATCTGCGCATCCGTGATGCGAGCCAATTCAGATGGCTGGAGTACCTGGCCCGTCTTCAAGGCCTTCTCATCAGGGAGCGGACTAGGAGGAGGTTCCTGCAATATGGTCGATTCGCCGGTTATCACGGCCAGGTAGCAATCAGGCTTTCGCTCTCCGGTGCGCCGATGGTCATAGAGCCGCCCGGCAACCTCGTTCTTTCTACAAGCTACCTGGCCGGCGAGGTCCTTTTTCGCCATCTCTGTCTGATATTTTCCCGTTTCGTGAGTGAACGTCATCAGTCCGCACCCCGCGAGAAAAGCGCTAACAGCCACTCCGGCGAAGAGTTTGACCGCACGCATCGCGATATTAGTTTGCATACCCACCTCCCTTTTCACTAGCGTAGTAGCCAGCAGGGTCGGGCACAAGTGGGGTGAATGCTACTGAGGCTTCCTTCCCGCAAATAGCCTTATTTCATTGAAATGAAGCTGCGTCGCGATCCTCCACTATGAGGTAAACGCGACACAACAGCGGCCCTTCTCTTCAGCCCAGCCCCCCCTGGCACACATACTTCGTGTGCAGGTAATCCTCCAGCCCGTGCGTCGATCCCTCGCGCCCGTAGCCCGACTCCTTCACGCCCCCGAACGGCGCCGCCTCCGCCGCCAGCGCCCCTTCGTTGATCCCCACGATCCCCGTCTCCAGGGCCTCCGCCACGCGCCAGATGCGGCGCACGTCCTGGCTGTAAGAAGTACGCGGCCAAGCCCCGAACGGCGTGTCGTTGGCGGCGGCGAATCAACCTCTTGTTCGTTGTCAAAAGCGCGTGAGCGGCGCCAACCGGGGCCGAAACGTCTCCTCGCACGCGCAGGCCATGGTCGCGTCGGCGTTCTCCAGCACCGTGGGGGGCGTAGTAGGTGGCGCCCAAGGTCGGCCAGGCGCTTTCCACCCGTGAGCACCTTCGCGCCCTTGGCCACGGCGTCCT
>NZ_BAAJYT010000067.1:0-18765 GCF_057541515.1 Acidovorax sp. KNOB132 | reverse complement strand
CGAGCGCTTCGATGCGCTGGCGGCGCAGGCGCGCACCCTGCCGCCGCGCTACGGCGGCTACACGCCGCGCCTGCGGCTGGAGTTCCGCCAGGGCATGGGCGCCAACGCCTTCGCCTTGCCCGGCGGGCGCGTGGTGATGACCGACGGGCTGGCCCAGGCGGCCGCGAAGAACGGCCTGAGCGACGACGCGCTGGTCGGCGTGCTCGCGCACGAAATCGGCCATGTCGTGCACCGCCACACCACGCGCACCGTGGTCGAGCAAGGCGTGCTCAACATCGGTCTGGGACTGGCCTTGGGGGATGTGTCGGGCCTGCTGTCCACCGGCGGCGCGCTGCTCACCGGCCTGGCCTACAGCCGCGACCACGAGCGCGAGGCCGACTGCTACGCCATCGCGCTCATGGGCCAGGCCCGCCTGCCCACGGCGCCCATGGCCGACTTGCTGCTGGCCATTGCGCACGACGAGGAAAAGAAGCACCCCGGCGCCCCCGCGGGCAAGCCCCAGGAAAGCAAGGGCCAGAGCGATCCGCCAAAACAACGCTCACCGGGCGTCGAGCCCGGCGGCGAGGGTCTGCTGTCGCTGCTGAGCAGCCACCCGGGCACCGTGCAGCGCGCGACCGAGCTGCGCGAGGGCCGGGCACCGCACTGCGCCCGCTGAGCCGGGCGGCGGCCTCAGCCGTCCTCAAGGCAGCGCATTGGACCCATGGCTGATCGGGCAACCGAACAGGTCGCCCAGCCAGTCCGCCACCTTCTCCAGCTCATAGCCCAGCGCGACCATGGCCTGCTGCACTTCGGCCGCCAGGGCGCCGAGGCTTTGCAGCACCGAGGCGAGGTCCTTGCCCAGTTGCTTGAACTGGTCCTGCAGGATCTGGCCGACGAGCTGCAGGCCGTTGACGAAGTTGCGCCACTGGTCCTTGACCCAGGCCACGAAGCTGCTCAGGCCGGACAGCACCGCCTGGATCAGGGCCGAGGCCTCCTGCTTCAGCGCGGTGAGCAGGTGGCCCGCCACGTCCTTGAGCTGAGCGATGACGCCGGCCACGTTCACGTTCAGCAGGGTATAGGGGCTGGCCTCGTCGCCCAGGTGCAGGTCGAGCCCGAACAGGCTGAAGTCGAAATACCCGGTCACCACCAGCGCCTGCATCGAGGCCGAGAAGCCCAGGCCGGCCGCCACGCTGAAATCGGGCAGCTGGATTTTCGGCACCAGCGTCACGCCCCAAAGGGTGATGCCGTCCCACTCGATGTCGTGCCAGCCGAAGTTGAAGCCGAACGAAGCGCTGAGCTGCTTGGCCTGCGGATTGAGCATGAACGTGATGCGGTCGCCGGCCCACGCGCCGCATCCCCCCGTCGGCTGGCCGTTCTGCACCGCATAGTCCAGCTGGAACTGGTTGTCGGTGGTGGCGAGTGCGTAGAGGTGGTCTTCCACCACGTCCAGGAACTTCAGGTACAGCGACGAATAGAAGCGCACCGGATTGCCGCCGTTGATCTGCGGCACCACGATGCCATCCGGCGTGGCGGCGATCGCCAGCATCGGACCCTGGCCGTTCGGCTTGCTGGTGGTGGGGTCCCAGCCGGACAGCGCAAACACACTGCCCCAGGCAATCGCTTTCTGCACCAGGATGTAGCCGGAAAAGCCGGCCTTGGCATCGGCCGACTCAGCCAGCGTGGCCGTCACCTGCACATCGTCCTGGTCCAGCAGGCTGAACTCGGCCTGCAGCCCGAAGCCGGCCGGGAACGGGCCTCGGTCGCCGATCTTCTGCAGCTGCGCCCCTTCCACGAACCAGAAGGTGAACTGCTTGATGCTGATGATCTCGTCGAGAAAGCGCACCACGTCGGCGATCTCGGGCTCGTGGTCGTTGTCCAGCGTCTGCGGGGAGAAGTCGAGCGCGAAGGCGGCGTTGAACACATTGGACAGCTGCATTGGCTGCTGGTCGGCCTGCGTCCAGACCGCGATGCCGTTGGGCACCTCGAAATCCACCACCTCCACTTCGAAACCCACGTCGAACTCGTACTGCGGCGCTTTGGGGTTCTGCAGCTTCAAGTCGCCGCCCGCGCTCAGCGTCACGCCAGCGGCCTCGGCACCCACCGTCACCGTGCCCTGCAGCTCGACGATGTCCACGGTCTGCAGGCCGAAGGGCTGATTCCAGTTCTGCAACGTGAGGGTGATGCTCAGATCTCCCTGCGACGGAACGATGCTGCCCGTCAGGCCCAGCGCGATCTCGGTGCTGGCATCGGGCCGGAAGACACCGGACGCACTGGCGCTCGCGCTGCTGCTGCCCTGGCCCGGGTCTTCCCATTCGAGCTTGAAGCCGTCGAACTCGAACACCCCGTTGCCCTGGGCACTGAACGTGTTCTTCAGCACCGCCTTGAGCGTCTTGTCGCCGCCGTCCTTGGCATAGGTGGCGAACAAGGCCAGCTGCGACACGTCGCCCATGAAGTTGGCGATCGCCTTCAGGGAGTCGGTGAGTTGCAGCGACGAAAACAGCACGAAGCCGGGGGCGATGTCGAAATCGGCCGCGATCGCGGGCACATCGTCCGCGCTCAGCAGGCCGAGCGAGGCCAGGCTGCCGGACTGGCCCGCGATCGTGGACACCACCACCCCGCTGTCGTTAAAGGTCAGTGCCGACAGGGGCGTCCACAGCGACCCCGGCGACCACTGCTGGACCACCGCGCCGAACATGACGCCCGCGCCCTGGTCGGTGCGCTGCACGCTGAGCGCCGCGTTCAGGAAAGGCTGCCCGGAATACAGCAGGCCGCCTTGCCCGTTGAACTGGATGGACGGGCCCGTGGCGTAACTCAGCGTCAACTGCCCCTGGGAAAAGGCGATCTGGTTGGCCGGCGTCCAGTCCAGTTCCGCAGGCCACAGGCTTTGCAGCGGCCATTGCAGGCTCGCGCCCATGGTGGCGCTCAGCACCATTTCCACGCCGCTGTCGCCCCGGCTGAACGTCAGCACCACCTGCGCATCGGTGTACTGCTTGCTGGTGAGCGTCAGCGTGGCGCCGCTCGGGGTCGCCTGCAGATCGAGATCGGCGCCGTCGAGCTGCGCCTGCAGCTGCAATTGCTTGCTGGACGGATCGACCGCCAGGCTGGCGGACGGGCCGAGCTGCAGCGTGATGCCGTTCAGGTAGTAGCCGAGCGCCGTCTGGATAGGTCCGGGAAACTGGGTTTGGGCCAGTTGCAGGACCTTGCTGGCCGCGTCGGTCTTCAGGACGCCCTGGAGGGTGGTGTAGATGTCGTTGCTCATGGCGTCACTGCCCCAGGTTCTTCAAGGCCGAGCGGGCGAACTGCGTGGCCGCGTCGCTGATCTGCTGGAGGTTGTCGGCAATGGCGTCGTTCAGCGCCGACACCACCTGCTCGATCAGCTGCGACTGGCTGAGGAATGCATTGATGAACATCGCATAGGCACTCTCGTCGTCCGGCAGCGAGATGGTGAGCAGCACATCCTGGTCGCCCGCCACCAGCCGGATCTGGCTGTAGGTCAGCTCCAGGTCGTCCGGCGTATCGCCCGACGCGGTCAGCGCGGTCTGGATGCCCAGCGTGTTGCTGTTGTTCTGGAGGCTGAGGTTCAGGGTGCCGCTCAGCGGGATGGGGGCGTTCTGGTTCACCTGCACGTTCAGGGTGAATGGCGTGCTGGCGGTGGCCGGCGGCGAGGGCACCGTGCGGGGGGCACCCTTCACTTTCACCGTCGGCCCGGGGTTCATGGTGCCCAGCAGCAGCGTGGCGCTGGCCTGCGGATTCGTGGGATCGCCACCAAAGACGATATTGTTCGGAGGCGCCACCACGTTCGACAGCCCCTGGACCGCCAGGCTCTGGAGCACGATGTCCGACAGCGCGATGTTCTGCCCCATGATCGACGTCTTGAAAGGGCCGGGAATGCTCAGGTTGACGGCGGTGTAGGGCTCCAGTACCGGCGATGTCGATCCCAGCACCAGGGTCGGCAGATAGACGTAGCTGCTCGGGTCGTTGAGCGCGCCGCGCGCCCGGTCGAACAGGTATTTGTCCACCGCGTTCGCATCCGTGTCCACGGTGCTGCCTGCCACCTGGGTACTGCCGAAGATGTCGTCGAAGGCGTTCTTCAGCTGCTGGTTGAGCAGCTTCCCGACCTGGGTCCGGTTGCCCGAGTCCATCAGCGCGTTGTTGACCTGGGTGCTCAGCAGTTGGGCCGCATCCCCGGTGGACAGCACCTGCTTGAAGAACTGGCTCCACGGCGCATAGAAGACGCTGGTGTTGATGTAGGCGGGAAAGGGCACCGGCGAGATGCTCTGGTACTGCAGGTTCTGCAGCGTGAACGTGGGCGTGGTGCCTTGCACCGCGACGAGCTGGACGGTGTTCAGGTCGATCTGCAGCGCCGCGCTGTTGCCGGTGCCGTCCACGGCGACGGTCGTTCCCGAAACCACCTTCGCGTTCGACAGGGTCAGCAGCGCGATGCCCGTGGCCAGGCACTCGAAGCCGTTCGCATGGTCGGACGAGAGCGTGAGCCCCAGTGTCGGCGGCGGGGCAACGATGTTCATCTGCTTGTCGACGAAGCACAGGCACTGCTTGAGCGTGAACCCCAGCCCGTCGAAGGCAGTGGGGGGGCTGGTCGTGCTGTCCGTTCCCTTTTCAGGGCCTGCCAGCGCCAGCGGCTGGTTCCAGTCCTGCCCTGTGGAGGCGTAGGCATTGAGGTTCAGCGTGATCTCAGCGGTATAGCCGGCGTTGCTGGTGGTGACCGCCGGGGGCTCTCCACTGACCTGGATGTTCGCCAGCCCCTGGATCTCGATGCTGCTCACGTCCAGATCAGGCCCCACGCCGGGATACGGAATCACGTTCAGGTGCTGCGACATGATGTAGGTCACGGCGGCCTTGGCGTCATCGACCATCTGCTGCGTGACGGGGGGCGTGGGGTTGGTCTGCAGGCTCAGCTGGCCGATCAGCGGAAAAAGGGCTTGGAACCAGGACGTGGCCATGTCGGCCGAGATGTCCTGCGCGCCGCCGATGTTGTCCAGGTTCCATTGATTGCCCTTCAGCGGCAGATACTTGTTGCCGTTCCCATCCGTCATGCCGGACAGCGCGACCGGCAGGAAAAGGCTGTTGTCAGGCGCGTTGTCGTTGGCCTTCTGCATCAACGTGTCGTACACGAAATGGAATAGCTGCAAGCCCATGGCGGCGTCCTCTCGAAAATATTGGCGGTCAGTCAGTAGGGTCGGTCCACGACATGCAACGTGATGTCGTGCAATGCCTTCAGGTGCGGGCCGTGGGGCAGGTTCTGCAGGTACTGCACAGCCTGCAGCGCGGTACCCCGCGCCTGGGCATAGGCCAGCGCGAAGGCGTCGGAGCGGCGGATCTCATCGACCCAGGCGTTGATCTGCTCGGGCGGCGGCGTCTGCGTGTCGCGCAGATAGCGCACCATGGGGTGCGCATCGCCGAACAGCTTCATCGCATGGATGATGGGCAGGGTGATGCGCCGCTGGTGCAGGTCGATGCCCCTGCACTTGCCGGCTTCCGCATCGGAATGCGCGAGGTCGAAGATGTCGTCCATCATCTGGAACGCACGGCCCATGTAGCGACCGAAAGAGCCGAGGCGGCGCAACTCCGAGGTGCGCGCGCGCATGAGCGCGGCGCCGGCCTCGCAGGCCAGGCCGAACAGCACGGCGGTCTTGCGGTCCACCGTGGTGAGGTAGCGGCTCATCAGCGAGTCCGGATGCCAGTACGGCTGCGTGGTCATCTCGTCGATCTCGCCGCGGCAGATGTCGAAGGCCGAGTCCAGCACCCATTTCACGAGCTGCATGTCGTTCGCGTCCTCGATCGCATCGACGAAGCAGCGCACGGCCTGCAGGAACTGCATGTCGCCGATCATGATCGCCATCTCGGTGCCGCGCGCGGCGTTGACGCTGGCGTGGCCCCGCCGCAGCGAGGCGTGGTCAATGATGTCGTCGTGGATCAGGCTCGCCACATGCAGCATCTCCAGCGACGCGGAGGCGCGCAGCACCTTGTTCGGCAGCTCGCCGTCGGGCTGGAAAAGCCGCGCGGTAAGCAGCAGCATCAGCGGGCGCAGCTTCTTGCCCCCCTGGTAGAGCGACATCTCCGCATCGGTCAGATAGCCCTGCTGCGGCTGCAGCGCCTGGTCCAACTTCCCCTTGAAGCCCTGCATGTCCGCCGCCATCAGCCCCTGCAGGATGGCGTGGACCGGGTCCGGCGCAGCGGCGCCAATCCTCACGGCTGCGAATCCAGCAGGGCCCTGGCGAGCGGCTGGACCAGCGCGCGCTCCAGTGCATCGGCAATGCGGTCGTGCACCAGGCTTTTGATGAAGCGCGCCTCGGACAAGGCATCGCGCGCGGCCTGCGCCGGGCCGTCGCCCAGGGCACCGCTCCACGCGCCATCGTCGAAGTGCAGGTCGAAGCCGTCCAGCTCGACACGCCCGTCAATCAGGGTCGGTACGCCCTGGTCGCCCTGCGCACTGAACTGCAGATACACATGGCATGCAAGGCGCGCGTGCAGCGCCCCCGTCACCAAGGCCACCGGCGTTTGCGCGGCCACCCGCGCGGCATGCTCGGCGATGTCTGCCTGGAGCTTGCGCACGAACGCGCGCTCGTCCTCGCTGAGCGACCACGTCCAGCTGTTGCCCTGCGCATCGCGGCCGCCGATCGGGCTGCCATTCAGGAAGTTATGCACGTCATCCACCGAAGGCATTGGCGCCGGCGTGCCGTTCTGCACCAATTCGTAGACGCCGTCTTTCTGCAATGGGGGCAAGTCTTCGATCTTGGTCACATTGGGGTTCGTCACCTTGACGTTCTGCACGATGCTCGAGCCAAAGCCCATGGTCGCAGCGGCCGCCTGGTTGTAGGGGTTGGTGGGGTCCGTGGGATTGTTGGGGTCTGCGCCCTTGGCCATGGCGGTCAGGGTGGTGAGCAGGCCCAGCTTCTGGTTCTGGGCATGGCCGTTGTAGTTGGTGGTGATTCCCGTGCTCGAGTTGTAGTAGGTCTTGACGGGATCGTTGACCACCCCCCCCCTCGGTCAGCGCCGTATTGGTGTCGTCGGCCATTTCGGAGACGGCGGAGTTGCCCCAGCCTTGCTGGAACGCGTACGCCTGGAAATTCTGCTCATTGAACACGTCGTTGAAGGCCGCCCGGTGATTGGAGTAGGTGGTCAGCAGCGTCTGTCCATTGCCGCCGGGCACGTTCTGCAGCAACCCGCGCTGGTCGTTCGCGGTCTGGATCCAGGTGGGATGCGCGTTGTCGTCCCCACTGCCGCCGCGCCGCCGGGCCCCGATGGGCATGGCCGTGCCGGCGCCATCCAGTCCGGTCTCCCAGATCTGCGTGCCTTTCAGGGCGTGCGTGCCTTGCAGTTCAATGCCCTGCAGGCGCACGGCGAGCACGCAGCGGCCTTGCGCATCGCTGCTGCATTCGACCGCGAGCGGCCCGTCGCCGGCCAGCACCAGTTGCATGCCCGACAGGTCGATGCCCAGCGAGCCGCGCGCGAACCCGGCCTGCGCGGGCATGTCGAGCGCGCGCGACAGCGGCAGCATCGGGATGTCCCCGAGCCCGATATGGCGGGGCAAGGCGGCGTTCAGGGTGGCAGCTGGCTGATTCGTCCAGCCGGCTTGAAAAGCTTGCATTCCAGCGCTCATGAAAATTCTCCTCGTACGATGTGACCGGGTCCAGTGGGCGGGGACGACAGGTCAGGAAACATTGACGGTGGCCGTGATCAGCAGGTGGTCCGCATCCGCGGCGGAAATGTTCAGATTCGACGCCGTCAGACTCAGACTGATGCCTTCGAACGTGATGGGGATGGGCGGCACCGGGAACGAGGCTTTGTCGTTCAGATAGGCCTGCGCCTTGCTCTGGATGGTGGATGTGATGAAGGGCGTGGCAACGCCGATGATGGTGGTCGCCACGTGCTTGAGCAGCCCCGCGTTGAACTTCTCCCACCCGCTGCCGTCTTCGGCGTAGGTGATCGTGAAGCTCGGCAGCGGCTGCAGCTGCAGCTGGACGGTGTTCGACCCCGACACCACGGGGGCGACGGTGAAAGTCAGCGGCGTGGGGCTGGTGGCGAAATCGGCTTTGGCAAAGTCAACCATGGTGTGGCTCCAATCAGGGCAGCAGGTTCGAGGCGGCTTCCAGGGCGCAGGCGGCTGGCACCAGCCACCATGAAACGCCCACCGAGGCGGTGGCGGCGAAGGTGGCGGTGATGTTGATGTTGGGCAGCGTGGATGCCACCGCGATGGAGGCGTTGCTGATCCCGCCGTCGAGCGAGTAGCTTCCTGTCCAGTTGCTGTCGCTGGCATTGACCTGCGCGGCATCCATCTTCTGCACGATCGCACCGCTGTACTGGGCCACCAGCGCGGTCAGCAGCTTGCGGCCGACGAGCACACCCAGCGCCTGCTGCGGCCACTGCACGCCGCTGATATCCGGCGTGCCGTTGGCCACCAGGTTGCTTGCCAGCACCAGGTGCGATCCGGTGACGGTCATGACCGGCGGGGTGAAGCTCTGCCCTTCCACCGTGATGCTGGGTGGGATCTGGTAGCCCTGCAGCAGGGCCTGGACCTTGGTGTAGACGATCCCGCAGATCACCTGGAGCATGAACTCCGTAGCGCCGGTCGGATTGACCGGCAGCACCGCCACCGATCCCAGCTGGATCTGGTTGCCGGACACGGTCACCTGCGCAAACAGGGTGAACGAGAACGTCAGCGGGGATGGCGGCCCGCTCTGCATGTTGAACGTGGTGGACACCGACGCCAGCTGCACCTGGAACATCTGGTCGGTCGGATCTTTCGGCTTCGTCTGGCCCGACGGCACGAACGTGTTCTTGTCGTTCCACTGCGTGAGGGTCGGTGGCGCCAGCACGAACTGGGGCACCGCATCGATGCTCCAGTTGACGGAGGTGATGCCCATCTGGCCCACGTCCTGAACGCCCTGGAACAGCTTCTGCTTGGCCTGGGCATTGGCATACAGCTGGGTCATGCCCTGGTTGAGGGTGCCGGCATCCAGCACCAGCGCGACGTCGTAGCTACTCATATTCCACCTCTCCTTTGCGTGTCGGGTTGGCCGATCGGGGGTTGTGTGTCCAGTAGGTTTCCATCCACTCGCCGCCATGGCGGTAGTGCAACGGAAAATCATCGAAATCGACCGTGGCGCGGCCGCATTGCGGGTCGGCGACCGAGACCGTGCGCTTCGTTCGGCAGTAGCCGTCCACCAGCACGTAGTGCTGCGGCCCCGCATGCCAGCGGATCGCGACCGCGACCGGCCGGCCATCGTCGAGCTCGCGCATCAGGCGGCGAAACGGCGGTCGTCCACTGCTCCATCCGGCCAGGCAGTTCACGTAGCGCAGGGTGCGCTCCATCGCGGCTTGCTGGTCGTAGCGGGGCTCCAGGAGAAGCGCGGGGGGCGGCAGGCAGTTGGGAAGCACGTCGTCCGGCGCGAGAATGCGCCAGGCCAGCGTGTCCTGCCGCCAGGAGGTATCGCCGTAGTGCGCGGCGACCGCACAGGTCACCGCGGCCCAGCACCAGTTGGTGCGCTGCTGCGGCTCCAGCGGCAGGTTCAGCGCCTGCCCCGTGCTCGCCCCGGCCTCCTGCCAGGCGGGAAACATCGGGCCGATGCGCTGCGTCGTGCGGGCCAGCGGCTCGATCCTCACCCTCATGGAAAAGGCACGCACTGGGGCAGCGCCTGGTTCAGTTCCCGACTGACGATGCTGTTGATCTGCGATGAGATGAGCCCGCTGATGGCGCCCTTGGCCGCATCCAGAATCAGGTTCTCCACGGGCTGCAGCAGGTAGTTGAGCGGCCCCAGGCCATCGATCCAGACCGAGGCGTTGCCGTAGTTGAAGTTCGCATTCATGCCTGACAGCTGGTTCAGGCAGAGCTTGCCGCCGGCCGTGCCGGCCTGGAACTGCGCCGTGCCGGAGATGCTGGGGTTGTCGATCCGGATGCTGCCGGAGATGCCCGGATCGACGAACAGCACCTTCACGCTGCCACCGGCCTGCGCGCTCAAGGAACTGTTCAGGACCGCATGGAAATTCACCGTACCGGAAATACTGGCACCGGACGAAGTGACGTTGCCAACCACCATGTCCTGGATCTGCAGGGACGAGATGCCCGTGAGATTGGAGACGGAATAAGAAGCCGTGCCCACTCCGATGCTGGCGGACCCCGAGGCGACGTTGGGATACGGGTCATAACCGGCGCCCCGGATGGCCCCACCGATTTCCCCATTCAACTGCGTGACGAGTCCCTGCAGGATTTCGTTGAGGATCTGGGTGAATGGATCACTGCTCATGTCTATATCCTTTGAGGAAAGAAAAAATGACCATCGGGCAAATCAATTCAAGAGCGGAAGCGGTGCATCCGCGCAATGCTTTCTTGTCAAGGCCGCGGCGCAGCACGTTCCCGTTTTCGTTCAGGCATGGCGAAAAAGGCATCGCCATCAAGGCTTCGATCAGGCAGCGCAAAGGCGCTTTCGACAGCGCCCCTGCCAGAAGTTTCTGAAGAGTGGCTGTGAATATTCTGGTGGGATTGGACGGGTCGCGGCATGAAAGCCGGGCCAATCCTGCTGAAGACTTCTGAAGCGTTCTGAAGACCGCCCCAAGGCATGCACCGGGTCGATGAACGACACAGGCGGTGGCCGCGGCCAAGCGCGGTTTGACCGCGTCCTCAGCGACGCCTGGGAAGAAAGACACCGCGGGGTGCCCGCATTTTTTAGGAAAGGAAGACAGGGCCGATCACCCGCCTGTGCCGAGGCGGCATGCGCCCATGAACCCCTGCTGCAGCGGCATGGCCGATGCATCGCAGGATGCCAGCGCAGTGGCATGCCAGACCATCCTGGCGCGTGCCAGGCCAGATTCCTGCGTGGAAAGAAAAGTGTGAAGCGCGCCGATAAGCCGGATTCTGTGCACCGCAGTTGCCTGCGGCGTGACCGCCATTACTCTGGGCCGGGTGTCGCCACCACGGCTCGATGCTACCTACCCGCCAGCTCTGCGGAACCACATCAACGCTGGCCTACTTGGTATTGCTGCGCGTAGAGATTGCCCGTTTCACCCGAAGCAGGCGCCGCCCGCTTCGGGTGGCTATGGTCTTTGCGGCTTTCGCCACACACCGCCTGGCTTGCGCCAGCCGTACCCGCTTGCGCGGGTGACCGATAGAACACCTTCGGTGGCTTGCCGCCTGCTTGCGACTCGTCTCTGTTGCTCTGATCCTCACCTCACGGTGGGCAGCCGTTAGCTGCTACGCTGTCCTGTGCAGTCCGGACGTTCCTCCAGTGCCTGGTTTCCCAGATTGCACCAGCGGCGGTCTGGCGCGCTTCACGGGGGCGATTATCGTCCACCGCTGCGCACCCGCTCCCAGTCCAGGCCGAATCGCGAAAGGTATTTGCGCAGCCGGTCCGCATCGTTGACCACCGCGCGCTGCGCGCGCGAGGCCTGGAACAACTGCCGCCCCGCGTCAGACAGCGTGCGCGCCCCGCGGCACACCTGCAACACGGCCGCCAACTGCAACCGGTCGAAGAGGTCCATGGCCTGCACCTGTGGCTCGCCCAGCAGTGCGGCCAGATCCACCGCATCGCCATCCTGGCTGCGGTCTGACGAACCGAGGGGTTGCCACAGCCACTGCAGGCGCGCGATTTCCGCCTCCACCAGCGGCAGGCCGATGCGCCCGCCCTCGGCCAGCGTGGCCAGGCGGGTGGCGCTGGCCGACAGGTCGCGGAAGTTGCCACTCCACAGCGCCTCGGGGGACTGCGCATAGCGCAGGTACACCGCCCGCGCCTCGGCCGACAGGCGCACCGTGCGGCCCAGTTCCACGCCGCATCGCGCCAGCAGGTGGTCCACATTGGGCTCGATGTCCTCGGGCCGCTGGGCCAGGCCCGGCAACTGATAACTCCACAGGTTGATGCGCGCGTACAGGTCTTCGCGAAACCGCCCGGCCGCCACCTCGGCCCGCAGGTCGCGGTTGGTGCCGGCGATCAGTTCGAAATCGCTGGCCACCTCGCGGTCGCTGCCCATGGGATAAAACCGCTTTTCCTCCACGGCCTTGAGC
The DNA here is from genome assembly GCF_057541515.1 of Acidovorax sp. KNOB132. NCBI lineage: Bacteria > Pseudomonadati > Pseudomonadota > Betaproteobacteria > Burkholderiales > Comamonadaceae > Acidovorax > Acidovorax sp. KNOB132. The sequence continues at coordinate 6,770 of NZ_BAAJYT010000067.1, read as the reverse complement.
AGCATGGCCTGCTCGTCCAGGCCCAACTCACCGATCTCGTCGAGAAACAGCACGCCTTTGTGCGCCGTGCGCAGCAGGCCCGCACGGTCGGCCGCCGCACCGGTGAAGGCGCCTTTCTTGTGCCCGAACAGCGTGGACGCGGCGCCGTCGCCCTGCAGCGTGGCGCAGTTCACCTCCACGAATTCGCCCTCCACCTGGTGGCGGGCTTTCTTCAACTCGAACATGCGCCGCGCCAGATGCGACTTGCCCGCACCGGTCGGCCCGGTAAAGAGGATGGGCGCGCGCGATCGCACCGCCACCCGCTCCACCTCTTCGATCAGCGCGTTGAAACGGGCATTGCGCGTGGCAATGCCGCTCTTGAGGAAATCCACCGCATCGCGCTGCTCGGCGCCGAAGCGCTGGGCGATCACATCGTAGCGCGACAGGTCCAGATCGATCAGCGCGTAGCTGCCGGGATCGCCCGCCTGCTGGCGCTTTGGGGGCGACGTCTGCGCGAGCACGCCCGGAATGCGTCGCGACTCCACCAGCAGGAAAAGGCAGATCTGCGCTACGTGCGTGCCGGTGGTGATGTGCGTCCAATACTCCTCGCGCTCGGTGTCGAAAGCGTAGCCCTGCGTCCAGTCGAAGAGCTTGGCGTAGACCTCGCCGAAGTCCCAGGGGTCGGCAATTTCGAGCGGCACCAGCGCTACCGTGGTCTCGGGCGAGGCCGCCTGGATATCGGTGCGCACCCGCTCGGCCAGTTCACGGTGGGACGGTGTGTAGAACAACTCCATCCGCGCGATGACCACGTCGTCGTGCTGCACCAGCGAAAGCGTCGGGCGCCACTTCTCCCAACGCCCTGCCCCCTTGCCCGAGTCGAGTTGGGTGCCCAGAAAGCCGATCACCACGTTTTGCTTCTTCATCTGTTGGATAAAAAACTAGCTAACTTTATAAAAATCAAAGCATTCTACGCTCCATCCAGTGCCGCAGAAATGGCAAGAGAATTAAAAAATATCGAATCAAATCATTGACTTAAGAGATTTTCCATCCATTCAAAACCACAGTTGGCACACGGGTTGCAATGAAAAAGGAAAGTCGAAAAGACAAACCCACCGAGAACCAACGAACGGAGCAAAAGCACATGGCCAACCACCAACTCTTCCAGACGCTGCGCGGCACCCTGCTCCCCGCTGCCACCGTGCGCAACCAGGCCGGTGGTGTGGCTTATGCCCTGTCGCCCAAGCACCAACTGGCGCAGTTGGCCGCCACCGGCTGCCTCCACAGCACCTTCTATGCCCAGGCGCAGGACCAGCTCGACGCCGTCCAAGCCCTGGCCCGCGAAGTCGATCCGGTGTTCTTGGCGAAGACGGCCCTGTATGCGCGCCGTGCCGGTTCCATGAAAGACATGCCGGCCCTGCTGGCGGCCACGCTGGCGGTTCGCGATGTGCCCCTGCTGGCCCAGGTGTTCGGCCGCGTGATCGACAACGGCAAGATGCTGCGCAATTTCGTGCAGATGCTGCGCTCCGGCGCGGTAGGCCGCAAATCGCTCGGCACGCGTCCGAAAAAGCTGGTGCAGCAATGGCTGCTCGACGCCACCGAGGCGCAACTGCTGAACGCCGCCGTGGGCAACACGCCGTCGCTGGCCGACGTGGTGAAGATGGTGCACCCGAAGCCCACGGAAGCCTGGCGCGCCGCGTGGTTCGCCAGGCTGATCGGTCGCCCTTATGCGCAGGAGGCGCTGCCTCCACTGACGCAGGCCTTCGAACGCTTCAAGAAAGACCGCACGCAGCCCGTGCCCGACGTGCCTTTCCAGATGCTGACCGCGCTGGAGCTGGACGCATCGGCCTGGGCCACGATTGCACAGCGCGGCTCGTGGCAGATGGTGCGCCAGAACCTGAACACCTTTGCCCGGCATGGCGTGTTCGCGCTGCCAGGCCTGGCCGATGCCGTGGCCGCCAAGCTGCGTGACCCGCAGGCCGTGGCCAAGGCCCGCGTGCTGCCGTACCAGTTGATGGCGGCGTACAGCGCCTGCGGAGCCGACGTGCCGACGGTGGTGAAGGAAGCGCTGCAGGATGCGATGGAACTCGCGCTGGCCAATGTGCCGCAGTTCGAAGGCCGCGTGGTGGTGTGCCCCGACGTGTCGGGCTCGATGGGCTCGCCGGTGACGGGCCACCGGGGCTCGGCGACCTCCGCGGTGCGGTGCATCGACGTGGCCGCCCTGGTGGCCGCTGCCGTGCTGCGCCGCAATGCGGATGCGCGTGTGCTGCCCTTCGAAACGAAGGTGGTGCCGCTGCCACTGAATCCCCGCGATTCGGTCATGACCAATGCGGCCAAGCTGGCCGCGGTGGGCGGCGGCGGAACGTCATGCAGCGCACCGCTGGCCCTGCTGAACCGCGAGAAGGCGCAGGCCGAGCTGGTGGTGCTGGTGTCCGACAACGAATCGTGGGCCGACCGTGCACGGGGCCGGGGCACCGCGACCATGCAGGAGTGGGCGGCGTTCAAGCAGCGCAACCCGACGGCCCGGCTGGTGTGCATCGACATCCAGCCTTGCGCAACGACGCAGGCGCAGGAGCAGCCCGATGTGCTGAACATCGGCGGCTTCAGCGACGAAGTGTTCAAGCTGCTGGCGGTGTATGCCGCAGGGGGTATGGGCGCGGCGCATTGGGTCGGCGTGATCGAGGACACCCCGATCTGACGATCGGCGAGAAGGTGCCATGAATGCCAATTCAGGGCACCCGATCGTGGGAATGACGGCTGTCGTTCGGCGAATGCAGGTGTGACTACATCCCGGTCGCACCGCCTGTTTGTCGCCGAACGGGAAGGCCATCGATGAATGAATGTGCGAATGCAGGCAGGACTACATCTGGAGGGACCGGGGTTCGAATCCCAGCGCCGCACCGCGGCGTGGTCCATGTCTTGCCACCCTTGTCGCACTGCTTTTTTTTGCAGCGAATGCTGACGGAACTACAGACTTCTACTCTCGTGGTCGCGGGTTCGAATCCCGCCGGTCGAAAGCCGTAGCTCAGTGGTAGAGCACGACGTTTCGTCGATCCTTGTCGCTGCTTTTTTTTGTGTGTTTGCGAGGTGAATGCAGACGGGTTTACAGGTAGAGCGTCGGGGCCCTCGGGCTCTGAAGGTTCCGGGTTCAATCCCCGGTCTGCTTCGGCAGGTAGCTCAATGGCGCAACCCGACACCCCTTGTCACCTCTTTTTTTGAATGCGCCGGAAGGGCTGAGCCCCATGGCGGACCCAACAGGAAAGAAACCGATGAAAACGAACGCCCCCGCGGCGCAGGCCGCCATGCTGCCGCCCGCCCTGCGCGAGGCAGTGGATGCCGTCTATGCCGCCTTCCAGCGCCATGGCGCTCCGACACAGAAGCTGGATGTGTGCACGGCCTGCTGCATGGACGAGGCCATGGAACGCGAGATGCGGCGCCTGCCGCTGCGCCGCATAACGACCCGCCACTTCTACGAATACAACAGCTCTGCCAAGGGCAGCGAGCAGCCGGCCGAGGAACTGCTCTACTTCCTGCCCCGCATGCTGGAACTGATGGCCCTGGGCGAGGAGCTGCACCACTCGACCGAGCTGTACCTGGACCGCCTGGGCAACTGCCCGGCCAATGCCCTGTCGCCCCAGGAGCGCGCCGCCGTGGACGCTTACGCACTGGCCTTCTTCCACGAAGGCCTGGGGCACGCTGGGCGCGAGCCCAGCCCGTTCAACGGCGCGAACGCCTTCGACATCCTGTTGATGTTCCACAAGGGCGGAGTGGACGTGCAACCGCTGCTGGCGCACTGGCTGAACGACGAGCGCCAAAGCGCCGTGCTGCGGTACGCCGAGGCGAGCTACTGGGACTTCTGGGGAAAGAACGAAATCCAGAACGCCTTTGCCGAAGACCAGCCGCAATTCCGCGAGGCGATGAAAGCCTGGATGCTCGACCCCGGTAACCGCCAGCGCTTTGCACAGAAGATCCTGGCGCTGGACACCAGCGCCATGGCACAACCCGCGCACTGCACCTGTGGCAACTGCACGGGCCCGCGACAGATCGTGGAAGCGGTGTTCGACCGGGTCAGTGAATGAGCACCCGAAAATAAGACAGACAGACAAACGACAAGAAAGAAGAACGCAATGAACTACCTGCAACGCAATGTGGAAAACGGCGTCCCCATCAAGATGTGGACCCAGGGCGTACCCGTGGAGGACGAGGCCCAGAAGCAACTGGAGAACGCGGCGCGCCTGCCCATCGTGTTCAAGCACGTGGCCGCCATGCCCGATGTGCACTACGGCATCGGGGCCACGGTGGGATCGGTGATCCCCACCTTCAAGGCCATCATCCCGGCAGCCGTGGGCGTGGACATCGGCTGCGGAATGATGGCGTGCAAGACGACGCTGCACGCCAACGACCTGCCGGACAACCTGGGCCCGCTGCGCTCCGCGATCGAGAAGGCCGTGCCGCACGGCAGCAACCCGCGCCGCATGGGCCGCGACAAGGGCGCGTGGGAAACGCCGCCCGATGAGAGCGATGCGGCCTGGGCCTCGCTGAAGGGCGAGTTCGACGCGATCTGCGAGGACTACCCGCGCTTTGCCAGCACCAACCACCACAAGCACCTGGGAACGCTGGGCACCGGCAACCACTTCATCGAAGTGTGCCTGGACGAACACGGTGGCGTGTGGTTCATGCTGCATTCGGGCTCGCGCGGAGTGGGCAACGCCATCGGCACGCACTTCATCGAGCTGGCCAAGAAGGATGCCGAGCTGCACCAGCGCAACCTGCCCGACCAGGACCTGGCCTACTTCGAGGAAGGCGCCCGGTATTTCGGCGACTACGTGCGCGCCGTGGGCTGGGCGCAGAAGTTCGCGCGCGCCAACCGCGAGGTGATGATGCAGCGCGTGATCGCGGCCGCCCGCAAGGTGATCGCCAAGCCCTTCGAGGCCCATGTGGAAGCGGTGAACTGCCACCACAACTATGTGAGCCGCGAAACGCACTTTGGCGAAGACGTGTTCATCACCCGCAAGGGCGCCGTGAGCGCCAAGGCCGGCGAACTGGGCATCATTCCCGGCAGCATGGGCGCCAAGAGCTTCATCGTGCGCGGCAAGGGCAACCCGGAGAGCTTCATGAGCTGCAGCCACGGCGCGGGCCGCAAGATGAGCCGCACCAAGGCCAAGAAGCTCTACACCATCGCCGACCAGATCGCCGCCACCGAAGGGGTGGAATGCCGCAAGGACGCCGATGTGATCGACGAGATCCCGATGGCCTACAAGGACATCGACGCCGTGATGGCGGCGCAGGAAGACCTGGTGGAAGTGGTGTACACGCTCAAGCAGGTGGTGTGCGTGAAGGGATAGCGAGCGCACCACGGCCCACCATTGGATCAAGACCAACGCACGAGGAGCGTGCGCTGAAAGCATGGACATGCAAAAGACAGAACCCCGAGAACGGCTTCATTCCGCCCATCCGATCGAGCCCGCCATGCGCGGGCAGATCATGGATGCGCTGCGTGACATCGAGGCGCAGCACGCCGTCACCATCCTGTTCGCCTGCGAATCGGGCAGCCGCGGCTGGGGCTTCGCGTCGCCCGACAGCGACTACGACGTGCGCTTTCTCTACGTGCACCGCCTGCCCTGGTACCTCACGGTCTCGCCCGGGCGCGACGTCATCGAGGTGCCGATCAGCGGGGACCTGGACATCAACGGCTGGGACCTGCGCAAGCGCTCGGGCTGATGCGCGAATCGAACCCCACGCTGCTGGAGTGGCTGCGCTCGCCCGTCGTCTACCGCGAGGCGGCGGACACGATGGCCCAGGTGCGCGCCCTGGCGGCGCAGGTGTTCTCCAACGCCAAGGCCTGGCACCACTACGCCTCCATGGCCAAGAAGAACTTCCGCGAGCACCTGCAGGCCGACGTGGTGCGCTACAAGAAATACCTGTACGTGCTGCGCCCGCTGCTGGCGGCGCGATGGATCCGCACGCGCCCCGGAGTGCCGCCCATGCGCTTCGCCGAACTGGCCCAGCACACGCTGGATGCGCAACGCGATGCGGCGCTCATCGAAGAGATCAACGCCCTGCTGGCGGTGAAGATGCGTGCGAACGAGTCGGCCACCAGCCCACGCTGGCCCGGCATACACGCATTCATCGAGGCCGAGCTGGCCGCCAATGCGGCGCAGCCGGTGCAGCCCCTGCCCATTGCCGGGCATGCCGGGCTGGACGCCCTGCTGCACGACACGGTGCTGCGCTTCGATCCTGCCCATGGCGGCGCCGAAGGGTCCGTGCCATGCTGACCCTCGACGGCTCCCACGGCGAGGGCGGCGGGCAGATCCTGCGCACTGGCCTGGCGCTGTCCATGGTGACCGGCCGGCCGCTGCGCATCGACCGCATCCGCGCGGGCCGGCCCAAGCCAGGACTGATGCGCCAGCACCTGGCCTGCGTGCAGGCGGCGGTGCAGGTCTGCGGCGGGCAGGCAGAAGGGGCGGAGCTGGGATCGCAGGCGCTGCAGTTCACGCCCGGCCCGGTGCAGGCGGGCGACTACGCCTTCGCGATCGCCGGGGCCGGCAGTTGCCTGCTGGTGCTGCAGACCGTGCTGCCCGCGCTGATGCTGGCTGGCGGGCCCAGCCGGGTGCAGCTTTCGGGCGGCACGCACAACCCCATGGCGCCCCCGTTCGACTTCCTGCAGCGGGCCTTCGCGCCGCTGGTGCGGCGCCTGGGCGTGGGGCTGGAGCTCACGCTGCGGCGCCGGGGCTTTTATCCCGCAGGCGGCGGCGAGATGCATGCGGCCATCGCGCCCGCGGCTGGCCCGCTGG
>NZ_BAAJYT010000066.1:0-18817 GCF_057541515.1 Acidovorax sp. KNOB132 | reverse complement strand
GTGGCGAAGTCGCCCGCGCGGGGCAGGGCCCAATGGCCGTAGAGGCTTTGCAGGGCGTGCGTGGTGTCGTAGAACGGCACGGCGTCGTGCCGCCAGTTGGTCTGCGCGGTGGCGGTGGCCGCGGCGCCGGCCAGGGCGCAGAGCGCCACCGCGGCCAGGTGGGGCAGGTGGGGCAGGGGGGGCAGGGGGCGCAGAGCAGGGAATTTCGTCATAGCGACTCCACGAATTGCACGAGCGCATCGCGCTCGGCCTTGTTCATCTTGAGCACGTTCTGCTTGGCTTCCTCGGCCTCGCCGCCGTGCCACAGGATGGCTTCGAGCACGCCGCGCGCGCGGCCGTCGTGCAGCAGGCGGGTGTGGCCGTTCACGTCCTGGATCAGGCCCGTGCCCCACAGTGGGGGCGTCTTCCACTGCCGGCCGTTGGCCGCGAAGTCGGGCCGGTGGTCGGCCAGGGCTTCGCCCATGTCGTGCAGCAGCATGTCGGTGTAGGGCCAGATGCGCTGGCCCGAGACGGCCTTGCTGGTCAGGCGCGGGAACGGCCCTTCCTTGGTGACGTAGCTGGGGCGGTGGCAGGCGGCGCACTGGGCCTGCGCGAAGAGCGCCTGGCCGCGCTGCACCTGCACGTCGTTCACCTTGCGGCGGGCGGGTGGGGCGAGCGTGGCCTGGTAGAACACCACGTCGTCAAAGGTCTTGTCGTCGATCTCCACGCCCGGCTGGCCCTGGCGGCCCGCGCTCTTGCCGCTGGGCGCGGCCAGGCAGTCCTTTTGCGCGGGTGTGCAGGCCTCGTGCGGGAAGTGGCGCGAGGTGATGCCCATGTCGCCCACGAAGGCGCCGCCGGTCTGGTGCGCGATGGTGGCCACGTTGCCCTTCCAGCCGAAGCGGCCGATCATCATCCGGGCCGATGGCGCATCCCACACGCGGTTGGGCACGCCCTTGATGGGGCCGGGCGCCTTGGCCTGGTCGGCGGCATTGGCGAGGATGTCGGCCTCGTCGATGGCCTCCAGCAGGCCCACGCCGATGATCTGCGGCGCGATGCGCGGGCTGACCATCACGTCCGGGTGCATCGGCCCGTACCCTAAGTCGGCAAAGCCGTATTTCGGGTCGAGCAGGGTGTAGGGCGTGCCGTCGGCGAACTGGCCCTGGATGGTCTGGTAGCGCAGGGTGACGCGGCCCTCGGGCTTCACGCCGGTGATGCCCGCGTTGTTGAACTGGTCGCCGTACACGGGCTCGTGCAGCGGTCCGCCGTGGCCGTCGGCACCGGGGATGGACAGGCGGATCAGCAGCGCCACCGTGGGGTCCTTGGTCTCGCCCAGGCGGTTGAAGATCTCGGGCGGCGCCCCCCGGCCGTCCTGCACATGGCAGCCGCCGCACGAGCGCGCGATGAAGTGCGGCCCCAGGCCGTCGCGCGCCTTGGTCGAGGCGGGTGCCTCCACCCAGTTGCGGCGAAAGAACGAGTTGCCGATGACGAAGCGCGTGCGCTCGTCGTCCGGCAGGTTGGCCGCGGGGAACGAGAAGGCGTTGCGTCCGGTGGCGAACACGGTGGTGTCGCCGCCGGGCTTCTCGCCCAGCGGGTCCGGGTGGCCGCTGGCCACGAGGCCCGTGGCGGCCGCCGCCAGGCCTGCGCTGGCGGTCGCGAGGCGCCAGGTGCGGCGGCGGTGGAAGGCTTTCAGGAAACGCATCGCGGGATCAGGGTTGCACGAGGGTCAGCCGGGTGATGCCGATGGCGTTGGCGGCGGCGACCAGGTCCTTGGACTGCGCGCTCAGGCTGTCGATGGTTTTCTGGATGCGCTGGCGGCCCGGCGCGTCCTTCTCGCCGATGATCTCGCGGTCGAACGGCGCCTGGATCGCCTCGGCCGCCTTCACCGACGCGGCGATCTGCTGCGTGGTCTTCTCGGCCAGAGCCGCGTCCTTGGCGGCCACCAGGTCGCGCAGCGAGGGGCCCTGCACCTGGCTGCCGTCGGCGCGCCGGTACTGGCCCAGCCACACGTTCTGGATGCCCTGGGCATTGGTCACCGCGTCGCGGTGCGTGTTGTCGGAAAAGCAGGAGTGCTCGTCTTCCTGGTCCTGGCTGTTGAGCGCGACCTCCAGCCGCTCGCCGGCCAGTTCACCGCGCGAGAGCGAGCCCAGGCCCACCAGCATCTTGCGCACCGATTCCTGCCCGCCCTTGGCGAACTTGGCGCGGTAGTTGTTCTTGGCCTTCGGGTCCCAGGCCTTGACGAGGAAGGTGAGGTCGTCGATCAGCAGGTCGGTGACCACCGTCAGGTACTGGCGGCGGCGGTCGGCGTTCTTGCCCTTGCCATCGACGAAGTCCTCGAAGTTGCGGTCGCCCGGGCCGGTTTCCGAGAGGTCCTGGCCCCACAGGAAGAACTCGATGGCGTGCCAGCCGGTGGCGATGTTCTCCTCGCCGCCGCGCTCGTTCTGCGCGGCGAGGTTCTTCTTGGTGATGGCGAATTGGCGGTTGTTCACCAGGCCGGCGTCGGGCTTGCCTTCGACGCTGTCCACGTACGACTCGTCCATGGGCCAGGCGTTGATCTGGCCTTCGGGGCCCTTGTCGTCGTCGATCGGGCCGCCGTAGAAGCGGAACGCCTCGGTCTGGCCATAGAACTCGCGCGCGGCCAGCCAGGTCTTGCGGGCCTCGGCCAGCGTCTCCACCGACGGCTTGGCCGTGAAGGCCTTGATGGCGGCGTGCATGGCCTTGGCTGCGTTCAGCGTGTCTTCGTAGTTGGCGTGCACCAGCGTGGCGTAGTGGGCAGCCACGGCATTGGCGGTGGCGGGCTGGGAGGCCTGGACGGCGGTGCCTTGTGCCTGGGCCACGCCCACGGCGCCGAGCGGACTGGCGGCCAGCAGGGCGGCGAGGGCGGCGGTTCTGAACAAGGGGGTCGTCATGGGCATCTCCAGTTTGGGTAAAAACGGACCGGGCGGACGCTTTCCGGCCTGCCGGAGGCAGGGCGCCGGCCGCGTGCCGCCGGGCTCGGGCCGGGGGCAGCGGCCGGTGGAAGCGGCAGCGGGAACAGGCGGCAAGGTGGGGGCATCCGGCCGCCGGTCGGCAGCACGGCGCCCGGGGTGCGCCTGAGTGAGCGGGCATTATAAGAATGCGATTTATTATCATTTGAAGACAACCCTTCGCCCCGTACCGCCATGCGCGGAGCGGCCGGAAAGGGCGGGTCTCCATGGGAGACGCTATTTGCTATTATTTTTGTAGCTGCATGCCCTGGAAGAATATGTGCTGGAGCCGGTTTTTGCTCCAATCTTCTGTGGCGGTGCGCCATGGGCGCTGCCGTGTGCCAATCCCATGAAAAAAGCGAGGCCAGGGCCTCGCTTTTGGGTGGGCACCGGCCGTGCCGCGCTGGCACGGCTCCGATGCCGGGAGAGCGGCTGCGCTCAGCTCAGCTTCATCTGCGACGGCGTGCCCGTCAGGTAGCCCACGGCCGAGCCGAACTTGTCCTTGTAGTTGGCGCGCACCAGCGGGTCCAGCGTGTCCTTGACCTTGCTGTGGATGCTGCCCCAGTCGCCGGCGTGCTGGAAGTTGCTCATGATGTAGGTGAAGCCGTTGATCTCGTCCACCGCATGCAGGCCGGTGGATTCGCCGCCCGCGGGCACCGACATCAGGCGCGACAGCTGCTTCGTGTCCACGTTGTACGCCCACAGGAAGTTGTTGACGTGCTGGCTGCTGTCCTCGCCGATGAACAGCGTGCGCAGCTTTTCCGAGAACTTGAGGTTGTCCGGGTTGGCGATGTTGTTCGGGTTGGCGGTGTTGCCCAGGGCGTCGGCCGTGATGTCTTCGCCGGCCAGCAGGGCCTTGGTGTCCACGGGCATCCAGTCGCTGTTGATCGCGGCGCCGGTGGTGTCCTTCTGGCCGCCGCGCAGGTTCAGCGCCATCACGGCACCGGCCACGAGCTGCTTGGGCACCGAGATGCCGTTGCCCGGCACGTTGGCCGCGTTGCCCGCCACCATCGAGGTCTGGATGTTCTGCAGTGCCGAGTAGGCGATCTTGTCCTTGGCGTTGACCGTGGTGCCTTCCATCTTGGTGAAGCCCAGGCTGGCGCCCAGCAGGGCGGCGTAGCGGTGGGTTTCCAGGAAGGCGGCGGCCTTTTCCATGCCGGCGTTCAGCTTGATCCACTCGGTCTTGCCGTTGGCAACGATCTTGGTGAAGGTCGTGTCCTTGGGGTCGGCGCTGGCCACGGTCATGATGTCCGTGGGCTTGAGCTTGCCGGCCAGGGCCTCGATCTCGGCGCTGGTGGCGGAGCCCAGCTTGATCCAGGTGAGCGGCGCGGCGGTGGTGGCAGCCGGGTCGATGGAGAAGCCCGCGCCGACCTTGGCGGCGTACAGCGTGCCGGAGGACAGGTCCTTTTCCTTGTCGGCCACGAAGACGAAGTAGGCGCTGTTGGTGGCGTCGTCACCCATGAGCGCGGTGCGCTGGTCGGGCATGACCTGCACCAGCTCGTGCGAGATGCGGCCCATGCAGAAGTGCTTCTTGATGCTGGCCGTGCCGTCGGCGTTCACCGTCACTTCGGGCATGTGACCGTAGTGGTAGGGGTTGGCCGCCGTTTCGCTGCCGTACAGGTTCTTGCTGTAGGCCTTGAACTGTGCGTTGGAGGCGATGGTGAAGGCGTCCGGCTCGTACTCTTCGCTGGACAGGTGGGTGCCCCAGGGCGACAGGCTCGCGCCGCAGGTGATCCACAGGCCGTGCACCTTGGAGGTGTCCACGTTGTGGTACTTGACCAGCGACAGCTTGCCCGTGGCGGGGTCCTGGTCCAGGCTTAGCACGGCGATGGGGGAGGGCAGCTTGCCGTACATGTCGGTCTTGCCGTCCTGCGCCCAGGTGGTGTATTCGAACTGCACCACGGCGAACACGGGGTTGCCCTTCACGCCGTCCACCTTGGCATTGGCCACGGTCAGCAGCGAGGTGCCGTCCGGCGAGTCGGAGAAGAACTGGCGTTCCTTGCCGGCCACGGTGGTGTCGGTGATGGCCTTGTTGTTGATGTCCACATAGCCGCCCGCCAGGATCTTGCCGCCCTTGCCATCGGACACCATGTCGCCCGTCACGAAGAAGGGCTGGTAGGCCAGCTGGTAGTTCTGCACCGAGTTGTCGCTGAACTTCACGCTCATCGTGGAGCCCACGGACGTGGTCGCCATGGCAGCCGGGTTGGACAGCGTGGGCGCGGCCATCGAGCTGAAGCTGGCCGATGCGAACGTGGCGCCATCGCTGCCGCCGCCGCAGGCGGTCAGGAAGGATGCGGAGGCGCTGGCGCCCAGCGGCAGCATTGGCACGCCGGCGAGGAATTGCAGGGCCTTGCGGCGGGTGGGCATCGGGGTGTGGGACATCGTTTTGTTCCGGAAAGGAGAGGGGTGCGATACGCCGCCGGCAACGGCCGTGGGGAGCGGCAGGCCGGCGAGCCAAACGCGGAAACGACGCAATGCCGCTTCCACTGCCCGGATGCTAGGAATCGCCCGTGACAGCGATTTGAAGGAATGGTGACAGCCGCGTGACGCTGGCGGCCGCGTTGACCGCTGCCTCGGGCCCCATGCAGGGGATCGGAGCGATCGACGGGCGGGTGCGGGCCCGTCGGCCGGACCGGACTGCGCTCGTCCGGTCGGCGGTGGCCCGGGGGCTTTGGCCCCGTGGCCTGGCCCCGAAGGGCATGCGCGTCAGAGTGGGCCGGGCGGCTCGGCGGCGGCCTCGGACGGAGGCGGGACCAGGCGCCGCTCCGGTGGCTCGAAGCAGTCGCGGAACGAAAACACCACCGAGGTGAAGAACATCGCCGCCAGCATGAGCGCCGTCGCCACCATGATGCCGCCCGCCACGCCGCTGCCCAGGCCCAGGAGCGCCAGCAGCGTGACGCCGATGCTGACCACGATGCCCGCGCCCAGGAACACGCCCGTCCACACCAGGCCATAAACGGTGAAGGCGCTGAAGTTGCGCAGGCACGCCACCATGCTGAAGAACAATGCCTTCACGGGCGGCACGCCGTGCCAGTGCACCAGGCCCGGCGCATGCCAGAACAGCAGCGACAGCGGCACGTACAGCGCCAGGGCCAGCCACATGGCGGCCTGGAAATCCCCCGCCTCGGCCACCTCGCGCGTGAGCTGCTCGCCGCCCAGGTACACGCGGGCGAACTGCCCGTCGTCCACGAGGGCCGAAATCGCCATCACCGCCAGAAAGCCCACGGCGTACAGGGCGCCGAGGATGAGCATGTCGCGCAGCCGCTGGCGCCCGGTGCGAAACGCCACCAGCAGCAGCGCCGGCGTGGGAAAGCGCCCCTGCGTGGCCTCGCCCGCGGCCACCATCATGGCCAGCGTGGCCGAGGGCAGCAGGGCCAGCGCGACGGCCGGGCCGATCAGCGGCAGCAGGGTGGCCAGCGACATCGCGGCCATGGTCATGAAGAACAGGGCCGCCAGCGCCATCGGCTGGCGCCAGAAGACGCGGATGCCGAGCCGGACCCAGTCAAGGCCGGCACGGGCGGGAACGATGTGGAGTTTCATGGGTGGATTGTGGTGGAGGGGCCCCAAGCCGTGCACGGGCCAGGGACATGCGGCCGGCGGCGGGCCGCCCGCGTCCGTTCAGGCATGCACGGGGTGTGCCAGGCGTTCGCGCAGCACGCGCTCGAAGTGCGTGGGGTCGTGCGGCGTCAGCAGCGAGGCCTCGCGCGGCAGGTAGAAATCCCACAGCCGCGAGATCCAGAAACGCAGCGCGCCGGAGCGCAGCATGGCGGGCAGCAGGGTGCGCTCGTCGGCGGTGAGCGGGCGCACGCTTTGGTAGGCGTCCAGCATCGCGCGGGCCCGCGCGTCGTCGTGCGCGCCCGTGGGCAGGTCGATGCACCAGTCGTTCAGGCACACGGCCAGATCGAACAGGAAGGTGTCCACGCCCGCGAAGTAGAAGTCGAAGAAGCCAGTCAGCTCTTCGCCGTCGAACATCACGTTGTCGCGGAACAGGTCGGCATGCACCGGCCCGCGGGGCAGTGCGGCATAGCCGGCGGAGGCCGCCACGTGGTTCTGGTAGGCCAGTTCGGAGCGCAGCAGCGCGGCCTGTTCCTCGCCCACGTGGGGCAGCACGGCGGGAACGGTCTCGTTCCACCAGGCCAGCCCGCGCAGATTGGGCTGGCGGCGTTCGTAGCCGTGCCCGGCCCGATGCATGCGCGCCAGCGTGGCGCCCACGGCGGCGCAGTGCGAGGCTTCGGGCGCCAGCTGGCTCTTGCCGCGCAGCTTGCTCACCACCGCGGCCGGCTTGCCGGCCACGCTGTGCAGGATGTCGCCGTGCTTGTCGGCCCGCGGATCGGGCACGGGAATGCCGGCGTGCGCCAGATGCTTCATCAGGTGCAGGTAGAACGGCAACTGCTCGGCGGTGAGCCGCTCGAACAGCGTGAGCACGTACTCGCCCTGGTCGCTGGTGAGAAAGTAGTTGGTGTTCTCGATCCCGCCCTCGATCCCGCGCAGCGATACCAGCGTGCCCAGTTGCAAACGGCGCAGCAGGTCGCGCGCCTCTTTCTTGGAGACTTCGGTGAAGACGGCCATCGCTCAGCGCAAACGAAGAAAGGGAAAAGGGAAGAAAGGGGAAAAAGGCACGGAAGTGCGAATGCAGGGAAGGCAGCCGAAGCCGCCGCGCCGGATCGCCCGGTGGCCGCGCCGTGGCGGGCGGCCGGGGGCTCAGAACTTCATCACGTTCCACACGCGCGGGGCGGTGCTGGTCTCGGCGCCGTTGCGTGGGCGGGTGCGGGCGCCTTCGCCGGGCTGCACTTCGTATTCGGGCATGCTGCCGGTCTTGGGCTGCACGGTGATGCTCTGCGTCTGGCCGCCCACCCGCAGCTCGTTCACGCGGCTGCCTTCGTCTTCGACCTGGATGCGCTCGACGCGCTGGTTCTGGCGGCCTGCCGATTGCTCCTGATTTGGTAGCTGCTCTCGCTGATCAGTCGTGCGCTGGGCCGCGTTTTGATCGGGGGTCTGGGCCAGGGCGGGGCCGGCGATGAGGGCCAGCAGGAGGAGGGTGTGGGCAGCGCGCATGGGGCGGATTGTAGAGCGCAGCACCTGGGTGGCGCGCAGCGCGGGGCACAATCTGCGGCTATGAGCAAACCCAAGACCCTGGTGCTGGTGGACGGCTCCAGCTATCTGTACCGCGCCTACCATGCCATGCCTGACCTGCGGGCCGTGCCGGGCGACCCCGCCAGCCCGGCCACGGGCGCCATCCGCGGCATGGTCAACATGATGCAGGCCCTGCGCCGCGAAGTGCGCGCCGACTATGCGGCCTGCGTGTTCGACGCCTCGGGCAAGACCTTCCGCGACGACATCTACCCCGAATACAAGGCGCAGCGCGCGCCCATGCCCGACGACCTGCGCAGCCAGATCCCGGCGATCCACGAGGTCGTGCGTTTGCTGGGCTGGGCCGTGCTCGACGTGCCGGGCGTGGAGGCCGACGACGTGATCGGCACGCTCGCCGTCACCGCGGCGCGGCAGGGCGTGGAGGTGATCGTCTCCAGCGGCGACAAGGACATGAGCCAGCTGGTGGATGCGCACATCACCATCATCGACACCATGAGCGGCAAGAAGCGCGACATCGCCGGCGTGACGGCCGAGTTCGGCGTGCCACCGCACCTGATGGTGGACTACCAGACCCTGGTGGGCGACACCGTGGACAACGTGCCCGGCGTGCCCAAGGTGGGCCCGAAGACGGCCGCCAAGTGGCTCATGGAATACGGCTCGCTCGATGCGCTGATGGAGCGCGCCACCGAGATCAAGGGCGTGGCCGGCGAGAACCTGCGCAACGCGCGCGACTGGCTGCCCACCGGGCGCCAGCTGGTCACCATTCGCACCGACTGCGACCTGGAAGGGCATGTGGCCGGCCTGCCGTCGCTGGACGCGCTGACCACCGGCGCGCAGGACGCCGCGGCCCTCAAGGCCTTCTACGAACAGTACGGATTCAAGGGCCTGGCCCGGGCCATCGACATCCAGGAAACCGCCCCCGAACTGCTGGAGGAAGGGGCCGCCAAGGCGTCCAGGGGACGTGGCGCCGCCATGGACCCCACCCCCGGCCTGTTCGACGAGCCCGCCGAAGTGGCCGCGGCCAAGGTGAGCAACCTGCAGTACGACACCGTGCTCACCTGGGAGGCGTTCGATGCCTGGTTCGCGCGCCTGCAGGCGGCCGAACTGGTGGCGATCGACACGGAGACCACCTCGCTCGACGAGATGCGCGCCGAGATCGTCGGCATCAGCTGGAGCGTGGAGGCCGGCACGGCCGCCTACGTGCCGCTCATGCACGACTACCCCGACGCCCCGGCGCAACTGCCCCGCGACGAAGTGCTGGCGCGACTCAAGCCCTGGCTGGAGGACGGCACCCGCAAGAAGCTCGGCCAGCACGTCAAATACGACCGCCACGTGCTGGCCAACCACGGCATCGAAGTGCAGGGCTACGCCCACGACACCATGCTGCAGAGCTACGTGCTCGAAGTGCACCGGCCGCACGGCCTGGGCAGCCTGGCGGAGCGGCACCTGGGCCGCAGCGGCATCCATTACGAAGACCTGTGCGGCAAGGGCGCCAAGCAGATTCCTTTCAGCCAGGTATCGATCGAACTCGCGGCCGAGTATTCGTGCGAAGACTCCGACCAGACACTGGACGTGCACCGTGTGCTGTGGCCCCAGTTGCAGGCCGACGACAAGCTGCGCGGCATCTACGAACTGGAGATGGCCAGCAGCGAGGCGCTCTACCGCATCGAGCGCAACGGCGTGCTGGTGGACGCGCCCATCCTCGCGCAGCAAAGCCATGAGCTGGGGCAGCGCATCCTGCAACTGGAGACCGAGGCCTACGAGATCGCGGGCCAGCCCTTCAACCTGGGCAGCCCCAAGCAACTGGGCGAGATCTTCTTCGACAAGCTGGGCATGCCGGTGGTCAAGAAGACCGCCACCGGCGCGCGCAGCACCGACGAAGAGGTGCTGGAAAAGCTGGCCGAGGACTACCCGCTGCCCGCCAAGCTGCTGGAGCACCGCAGCCTGTCCAAGCTCAAGGGCACCTACACCGACAAGCTGGCGCAACTGGCCCATCCCTCGACCGGCCGCGTGCACACGCACTACGCCCAGGCCGTGGCGGTGACGGGGCGCCTGTCCAGCAACGACCCCAACCTGCAGAACATTCCCATCCGCACGGCGGAAGGCCGGCGCGTGCGCGAAGCCTTCGTGGCGCCGCCCGGGCGTGTGATCGCCAGCGCCGACTACAGCCAGATCGAGCTGCGCATCATGGCCCACCTGAGCGGCGACGCCTCGCTGCTGCATGCCTTCACCGAAGGGCTGGACGTGCACCGCGCCACGGCGGCCGAGGTGTTCGGCGTCGAGGTTGGCCAGGTCAGCAGCGAGCAGCGGCGCTACGCCAAGGTCATCAACTTCGGGCTCATCTACGGCATGAGCAGCTTCGGCCTGGCCAAGAACCTGGGCATCGAGACCAAGGCCGCGGCGGCCTACATCGACCGCTACTTCCAGCGCTACCCTGGCGTGAAGCAGTACATGGACGACACCAAGGCCCTGGCCAAGACCAAGGGCTATGTGGAGACGGTGTTCGGCCGGCGCCTGTACCTGCCCGAGATCAACTCGCCCAACGGCCCGCGCCGCAGCGGCGCTGAACGCGCCGCCATCAACGCGCCGATGCAGGGCACCGCCGCCGACCTCATCAAGAAGGCCATGGTCGCCGTGCAGGACGTGCTGGACGCCGAAAAGCCGGGCGTGCTCATGATCATGCAGGTGCACGACGAACTGGTGTTCGAGCTGCCCGAGAGCGAAGTGGACTGGGTGCGCCGCGAGATCCCCCGGTTGATGGCAGGCGTGGCGGACCTGAAGGTCCCGCTGCTGGCCGAAGTCGGCGTGGGGCCGAACTGGGACAAGGCGCACTGAGGCGGGCGGGCTGGGGCCGGCCAGGGCCGGCCCGACTCCGGCTTTACTGCCCCACCAACGCAGGCAGCGCCTTTTCGCACGCGGCCTGGCAGAGAAACCGCTGCGTCTGGCCGGTGGCCTCGGCCGTCAGGTAACCCGCTCCGGCTGCGTGGATGCGCCACGCGTATTTCGCCCCGCCTTTCATGAGCGTGCCGGAGAAGCTGCACGGAAGGATGATCGATTCGGCATGGAATGTCGCGGCAGAGACTTCGTGGGCGGTCGAGAAATAGGTGGCTACGTCTTTTGGCGTGAGGGACAGCGTTTCGCAGCCCAGGGTGTCGGCTGCTCCACTGTCCTCATGCCGCTGAATGCCTTCAGTGTCCACGTGTAGCGGCTGCGCACGGGGGCTCGGCAAAGCCGCCCAGAGCGCGCCCAAACCGACGGCCACACAGACGAGCATGCCAATGGCGCTGAGCCCTGATGCGTTCAAAGGCAAAGTGCGACTCGGAGCGTTCCTTTTCGATGCCAGGTC
This sequence comes from Acidovorax sp. KNOB132, assembly GCF_057541515.1. Taxonomy (NCBI): domain Bacteria; kingdom Pseudomonadati; phylum Pseudomonadota; class Betaproteobacteria; order Burkholderiales; family Comamonadaceae; genus Acidovorax; species Acidovorax sp. KNOB132. Next base: position 7,438 of record NZ_BAAJYT010000066.1, on the reverse strand, counting down.
GAAAGCCGCTTCACGAGGCTGGACAGTCCGGCGTCACGTCCGCTCCCAGCGGAAGGTAGTAATGCGCCTTCGGCACCCATTGCCCCTTGGCGCCGCTCTCTGCGACCTTCACGTGCATGCCTTCGCTGGACAGGCAGTGGTCCACGCGCAGGCGGGCCTTGCGGTCCGGCCATCGCAGCACCACGCGGTGGGCATGGGTGCGTGAGACCACGGCGTTCTTCGCCAGCAGCAGGCCCACGAAGCCTTCTTCGGGCGCTTTCTGGAATTTCGCATCCCGTTCATCCGCAGGGACCGCGTCTTCACCGCGGTATTGCAGGATGGAGGCGTCCTGCACCGCCGCGCCCGCCTGAACGCAGCACTCCGGCTTCTTGTCCATGGGCGGAGACAGCCGAAGGTAGTGAAGTGCCTCGCCGTCAGGCTGGGGCTGGCCCAGCACCAGCCGGGGCGCGTCGGGCCGGCGGGCGTCGAGAAGGCCCACGCGCGATGACACGGGCGATGCCGAAGGCACGGGCTGCGCGGTGTCGGCCTGCGCGCAGGTGCCGCCGAGGAACAGCCCCGCCAGCGCCAGAAGGACCGAGGCCGTGGACCGGCCGAAAAAACGGCCGTCGGGTATCTGGCCTGCCGTACCGCTCAAGGGGCGGCGGGGGAGGATGCGCTCAGTGGCCATCATCGGACCAGTGCGGCGGGTCGGACGTGAGCTTGTAGACCCCGTAGGTCGCGCCCAGGGCATGCAGTTGCGCAGCGGTGGTGACAGTGGTGCTGGTGCCTGTGGCATCTTTGAAGGCCTTCCCTGAATAGTTGGTGATCGTCATGTCGATGGCGCGCCCCTCGGAATGGCGCGAGGTCAGGGCGGGCGCATACACGATGCCTTAGCCTGCCACCATCTGGTTGGCGGCGACCCGGGCGGCACCTGCATTGACCGCGCCCGTGGCACCGCGGTGGACCCATTCGATGTCCACACCCGCCATCGCGGGCACCGTGGCGGCGTCCGCGTTTTCGCGGGCGATGCGCCAGGCGTGATGCATGAGGTAGGCACGCTCCGGCGGGCGCAGCGTGGCGGAGATGGAGACCGAGGCGCCCCCGGCTTCCAGCGCGGCGATGAACGTGTCCACCTTGGTGCGGAAACTGGCGATCAGATCGCTGGTGGAGGTACTGGTCGGGAACCGGGCAACCCACGCGCTGCCACTTGAATCTGCCATGTGCCTTGTCTCTTTCTGAAGGGAGGGAAGCGGGCTGGATGGAATCCAGGGGAATGGGCAACGCGGCGCGCCGACGGGGTCGAGAGACGGCAGGCCTCCCAGGGCCACCGGGGCCGTGGGTTGTCACGCACCGCGGCGAGCCTATCCGCACCCCATGACCGCACCGCGACATTTGTTTCCAATTGCGTCCTGCGTACAGCGGGTGCAGATGCTTTTTGATGCAATATGGTCAGATGCCCTTCTCTCGAAAAAGCCTGCCTTTGCCATGCGCCTGCGCCACATCGAAGTCTTCAATGCGGTGATGCTCACCGGCAGCGTGAGCGCGGCCGCGCGGCTCATCAACGTCACCCAGCCGGCCGTGAGCCGCATCCTCGCGCATGCCGAACTGCAGCTGGGGTTCGCGCTGTTCCATCGCATGAAGGGGCGGCTCGTGCCCACGCGCGAGGCGCAGACCCTTTACCCGCACATCGAGCGGCTGTTCAACCAGCTCGACGACGTGCAGCGCCTGGCCAACAGCCTGCGCGGCCAGCAGCGCGAAGGCGAATTGCATGTGCTGAGCGTGCTGGCACTGAGCCACGAGGTGATGCCGCGCGCGCTGCAGGCCTTTCGTGCGCAGCACCCGGACGTGGTGGTGCGCATCGATGCGTTGCACTCGCCGCAGATCGTCTCGGCCCTGGTGCTGCAGGAGGCCGACATCGGCTTCGTGTTCAGCGCGCTGGTGCACCCCTCGCTGGTGCAGGAGACGCTGGCGGAAGGGCGCGTGGTGTGCATCGCGCCCAAGGGCACGCTGGATTCGGAGGTGGTGCAAGCCGGCGTGGTGCACCTGGCCGATCTGGCCCACACGCCGGTGATCCGCCTGGAGGCGAACGATCCGCTCGGCACGATGGTGAACCACGCCAGCCGCGAGGCCGATGTGGGCCTGCAGGCGGCCTTCACGGTGCAGACCTACCACGCGGCGCTCGCGCTCGCGCACCACGGGTTGGGCGTGGCGCTGGTGGATGTGTGCACCGCGGCGTCGGCCGACCGCACGCGGGTCGACGTGCTGGCGCTCGCGCCGCGCATCGCGGTGCCCGTGAAGGCGCTGCGCATGGTGAACCGGCCCGCATCACTCCTGGCGGACACCATGGTGCGCTGCATGCGCGACGCGGTGGCGCAGACGCTGGCGTCGGCCGGCCTGGCGGAGAGCGACTGACAAGCCGAGCGCGGCGGCGAACGCGCGCCGGCCTTCCCCCGCCGTGACTCAGGCGGGCGCGCAGGCCTGCAGCATCTGCTCGGCCACGATGGCCGCGGTACCGAACGCCAAGGTGAAGCCCAGTGCCCCGTGCCCCGTGTTGATCCACAGGTTGTCGGCCTCGGCGGCGCGGCCGGCGATGGGCACGCCCGTGGGCGTGGCGGGGCGCATGCCGGTCCAGGGGTGCAGCGATGCGGCGGGCGCTTCGTGCCCCAGCACGGTGCGCACCGTGGCGCGCAGGCTGTCGATGCGTTCGGTGCGGATGCGGCGGTCGTTGCCCACCAGCTCTGCCATGCCGGCCACGCGCAGGCGCTGGCCCAGGCGGGCGAACACGACCTTGCGCCCCGCGTGGGTCACGTTCATGCGGGGCGCCCAGGGTGCATCGGCCGGGGCGTCGAGGGTGATGCTGTAGCCCTTGATCGGATAGACGGGCAGGTGCACGCCCACCATCCGGGCCACCGCCACGCTGCCGCTGCCCAGCGCCAGCACGAAGCGGTCGGCCTCGATGGTGCCTGCGCTGGTGCGCACCGCCGCGATGCGCCCCTGTGCCCGGTCGAACCCCTGTACCTGCGCACCCCGTTCGAAGCGCACTCCGCGCTGCGCCAGCAGGGCATGCAGCCCATCGCACACCTTCTGGCAGTCCGCCGCGCACTCGCTGGGCGTGTGGATCGCACCGGCAATGTGGGGCGCGTGGTGGGCGAGCGCGGGTTCCAGCTCCACGCAGCGCTGGGCGGACACCGAGGCCTGTTCGCTGCCCCAGGCCCGCTGCAGTTCCATCTGCCGTTCGGCCGCGGCCAGGCCATCGGGCGTGCCGTACAGCACGAGCTTGCCGGTGCTGGAGAAGTCGCATTCCAGCGCCTCGCGGGCGCGCATGGCTTCGAACCCGGCGCGGCTGCGGGCCGCCAGCGCGAGCAGTTGCGCCGTGGTGCGGCGCGAGGTGGCGCCGTTGCAGGCCGCCAGAAACTGCAGGGCCCAGCGCCACTGGTGCGGGTCCCGCTGCAGCCGCACCTGCAGCGGCGATTCGCGCGACAGCAGCAGCTTGGGCAGTTGCGCCCACAGGCCGGGGTCGGCCAGGGGCTGCACGTAGCTGTAGCTCAGCTGTGCGCCATTGCCGCCGCTGGCGCCGCCGCCCACCGGGCCCTGGTCGATCACCGTGACGCGCATCCCCTGGCGCTGCAGCGCGTAGGCCGTGGCCAGGCCCACGATGCCCGCACCCATCACACATGCATCCATATCGCTCGATTCCCGTTGGTTGTCCGTCCTGGGCACTCTAGGGACGCGCGCGGCCTTTGAACAATGCCAAACCGCGGGACAGGCATGCCGGGAAGTTATGCGCCGGCGCCGGGCGCGAAGATTGCATGGGGACCCTCTGGCCGATGCGGATGGCATAACTTTTCGTCATGGCCCATGCTGCCGAATGAATTGTTCAAAGCCGCACCGAGTTCCTAAAGTGCCTGGGCACCTGCACCGTTCCATTCCCCTTTTTGTTCCCGTCAAGGAGTTCCCCATGAAGCCATTCCTGTCTGCCGCCGTCCTCGCTTGCGGCGTGTGCGCTGCGGCCACCGCGGCGCACGCCGACACCCTGCAGAAGATCGCCGACTCGGGAAAGATCACGCTGGCCTACCGTGAATCGTCGGTGCCCTTCAGCTACCTGGCGGGCCCGGGCGAGCCGATCGGCTTCTCGGTGGACATCTCCAACGCGGTGGTGAATGCGGTGCGCGCCAAGCTCAAGAACCCGGCGATCAAGGTGGAGCTGCAGGCTGTCACGTCGCAGAACCGCATTCCGCTCATCACCAACGGCACGGTGGACCTCGAATGCGGCTCCACCACCAACAACTCCGCGCGCGGCAAGGACGTGCAGTTCGCCGTGAACTATTTCTACACCGGCACCCGGCTGCTCACCAAGAAGACCTCGGGCGTGCAGAACTATGCCGACCTGGCCAAGAAGAAGGTCGCCAGCACCAGCGGCACGACCAATGCGCAGGTGATCCGCAAGTACAGCCGCGAGAACAACCTCGAGATGGACATCGTGCTCGGCAAGGACCACGACGATTCCATGCTGCTGGTCGATTCGGGCCGTGCCGAGGCGTTCGCCATGGACGACATTTTGCTGTTCGGCCTGAAGGGCAATGCGCGCAACCCCGCGGACTGGGTGGTGGTGGGCGATTCGCTGCAGGTCGAGCCCTATGCCTGCATGCTGCGCAAGGACGATCCGCAGTTCCAGGCGCTGGTGAACGGCGTGATCGGCGGGATGATGAAGTCCGGCGAGTTCGAGAAGCTCTACACCAAGTGGTTCATGTCGCCCGTGCCGCCCAAGGGCCAGAACCTGGGCCTGCCCATGTCCAAGGAACTGCGCGACAACCTGGTGGCGCAGAGCGACAAGCCCGCCAACTGATCGCCCTCTGCGCCAGCGCTTTCCGGAAATTGTCCATGACGCCGTCAGTCCCCGCGATCTCCCCGGTGCCCCGCATGGTGGGCATCCTGGGCGGCATGGGGCCGGCCGCCGGAGCCGACTTCGTGCGGCTCTTCGTGGAGGCGTGCACACGGCGCATGGCCGCGCTCGGCATTCCCGTGCGGGACCAGGCCTATCCGGAGCACTGGCTGGCGCAGGTGCCCATTCCCGATCGCACGGCGGCCCTGGGCGACCGCACGTCCGGCGCTCATCAGCCGGCAGAGCCGATGGCGCAGGCCACGGGCCGGCTGGTGGCGCTGGGGGTGCAGGCCGTGGCGATCGCATGCAACACGGCCCATGCCTGGCATGGGGAGCTGCAGCAGCGGTTTCCGCAGCTGCAGGTGCTGCACGGCATGCGCGAAGTGGCGGCCGGGCTCGCGGCCGCACAGGTTCCGCGCGTGGCGCTGCTGGCCACGCAAGGGTCGTACGACAGCGGGCTGTACCAGGCCGAACTACAGCGCCACGGGGTGGCCTGCGTGCTGCCGCAGCCCGGTGAGCGCGAGCAGCTCATGCAGGGCATCTACGACGGCGTGAAGGCCGGCGACTATGCGCTGGCCCGTCACCGCTTCGCGGCGGTGGCACAGGCGCTGCGCGAACGCGATGGGGTGTCGACCCTCATCATGGGCTGCACCGAAATCCCGCTGGCCCTGGACGAGGCCGCGGCGGGCGCCCGCCTGGTCAACCCGTCGCAGGTGCTGGCCGAGGCACTGGCGCGCTGCGCCTATGCCGGGATCGGGCCGCGAACGCCCGCGCGTGCGGGCGCCGACGCCATCGCCTGAACGGCCATCAGCCCCACAGCGCGGGCTTGTGCACCATCAGGAAGAACACGGCCAGCATGGCCACGAAAGCCGGGTAGCCCAGCGCCTCCCACCAGCGTGCGTAGCGGGTGTAGAGCGCCGGCATCGGCGTGCCTTGCGCGGCGGCGTCCCGTGCCATGGCGGCCATGCGCCACTGCAGCCACAGCACCGGCAGCCAGCACAGGCCGGCTATTGCATACAGTGCGATCGAGGTGGCCAGCCATGGCGTGGACAGCGGCCAGCCGGCCATCATCGCCATGGCGGCGCCGGTCACCGGCTGCACGATGCCGGCCGGCGTGGTGAACCACGTGTCGGCCCGCACCACCAGCCGCGACACCACGGCCTGGGCGGCCACGCTGCCGCTGCGGTTGGCGAAGAACAAATAGAACGCCGAGCCGAAGCCGGTGCCCACCAGCAGCACGCTGGACAGGATGTGGACCCATTTGAGTGCGAGATAGGTGTTCATGCGCGTGGTGCTTTCAGAAGGACGACGAGGATGGCGGCGATGGGGAGGTTCTTGAGCAGCGGCCCCAGCGGGTCCAGCCACAGCGCGGGCAGCAGCACCGTGGCGACCACCGTCATCACGCCCATCAAGGCCAGGGCCAGGGCATCGGTGGCCCGGCCGGGGCGCAGCCACAGCGCGAGCCCGATGGCCGTGTCGGCGGCGATGCCGCCCCACACCAGCGCCTGGATCCAGGCTTCGCTCTGCAGCCCGCCACGCACCAGCAGATCGCGGCCCTGGCCTTGCGATTCGATGGCACTGGCCAGTGCGGTGCCCAGCCACACCAGGACGAGGCTGCCGCGCAGCCAGCGGGTGGTTTCGGCGTTCATCGTGCGGACGGCGCCCAGGCGCTTTCGACCAGATGGCGGTAGTGCGTCGCTTCATGGCCCAGCAGGCGCCGCAGCGCGGCCGGGTCTGCCGTGTTGTCGCTGCCCAGCAAGGCGAGCGTTTCGCTGCACCAGGGCAGGGCTGGCACCTGGTCGCCCAGGCGGGCGCTCAGGTGGCTGAGCGCATCCGGCAGGCGCAGCACGCGGGCGGGCCCGTGGCCCGATTGCTGGCGCAGGCTGGCGATCAGTTCGGCCATGGGCACCGCCTCGGGCCCGCTGCATTCGATGAGGCCGGTGGCGTCCAGCGCGGGACCCATCAGCGCGGCCACCGCATCGGCCAGATCGTGCACCGCCACGGGCTGCACGCGGGCCTGCAGCACCGGCCCGGGCAGCACCAGCACCGGCAGGCGTGCCAGGTTCATGAAGAGCGCGCTGCTGGCGCCACCCCGGCCGAACACGATGCTGGGCCGCAGCACCACGCCTGACACGGCCCCTTGTGCGGTCAGACCGAGCAGGTGGGTGTCGGCCGCGCGTTTGGTGGTGGCGTAGCGTGTGGCGCTGCCGGCAATGCCCAGCGCCGAGATCTGCACGATGCGCCGCACGCCGGCCTGGGCGCAGGCGTCGAACAAGGCCACCGGCGTGTGCTGGTGCAAGGCGTCGATGGGGCGTGCGCGGGTGTCGCGCAGCACGCCGACGGCATTCACCACCGCGTCGATGCCTGCCAGGCGCGGCAGCCATGCGGCGGGCGCCGTGTCGTGCGCGAAATCCATGGCGACCTGGCCGGGGGCGGCCCTGCGCGCGGCGCGGTGCGAGACGCCGCCGTGCACGGTGTGGCCCGCACGTTCGAGCGCGCGTTGCACCGCGCGGCCGATGAATCCGGTGGAACCGGTGAGAAGGATGTGCATGGAACTGCTCCGTGAAAGGTGTAAGG
>NZ_BAAJYT010000065.1:0-19528 GCF_057541515.1 Acidovorax sp. KNOB132 | reverse complement strand
CACCCCGCCCGGCGCCGGCGCCCGCCGCCCAGGCCCCGCGCGCGGCCTCGGGCTTCGACGACATGGACGACGACATTCCGTTCTGAAGCCGTCGCGCCGTCGTGGCCCATGAAAGGCCTGTCTTCGCAAGGAGACAGGCCTTTTTCGCACCCTTTTCGCGCGGGTTGCCGGGCCACCGACGGGCCGCTTTCTTCAGGCGGCCTCCTGGCCCGCGCCTTCCTTTTCCTCGCCGGCCGGCTCCGTTTTCCACAGGCCCCGCACGTTCATCGCCGCCAGGCAGCACTGCAGCGCCATGAGCGCCCAGGCGCGGGTGTGCCATCCCCAGGCCAGCCACAGCACGTTGCTGCCGAGAAAGACCCAGAACCCGGCATTGCGCCGCGCTGAGTGCGTGGAGGCGACCAGCCAGGCCGCCAGCACCGACGCCGCGAATGCCGGCCACTGCAAGAGGCCGAGCCAGTCGTCCATCGCGGTCAGGCGCCTACGGCCTGCAGCAGCTTCTGGTTGAACGCCGGAATGTCGTCGGGCTTGCGGCTGCTGACCCATTGCCCCTCGACATGCACGGTTTCGTCCACCCAGGTGGCGCCGGCGTTGCGCAGGTCGGTGGCCAGGCTGGGCCAGCTGGTCAGGGTCTTGCCGCGCACCAGGCCAGCGTCCACCAGCAGCCAGGCGCCATGGCAGATCACGGCGATGGGCTTGCCGGCCTGGTCGATGGCCTGCACGAAGGCCTGGGCCTTCGCGTCCGTGCGCAGGGTGTCGGCGTTGAGCACGCCGCCGGGCAGCAGCACGGCATCGAACCGGGCGGGATCGGCCTGGTCGAGGGTGCCGTCCACCGCGAAGGTGTCGGCCTTTTCGTCGTGGTGGAAGCCCTGCACCTGGCCGGCCTTCGGGGCGATGATCCGGGTGGCGATGCCGGCCTTTTGCAGCGCGTCGCGCGGGCCCGTCAGCTCGACCTGTTCGAAGCCGTCGGTCACGAGGATGGCGACGGTGCGGGCGCTGGCGGCGGGAGAGGATGCGGTCATGGGTGGGGTCCTTTCAAAGGCCACCAATCTAGGGGCCTTGGTGCCCGTGGCGTGTCGGCCAACTGCCATCGCGGCGCAGGACATCGGCCTGCATGGCGGTCGTCAGCCGCGACCGCGCCAGCGCTCGATGCCCTCGAACACCGCCATGCCGGCCAGCAGGGCGGCCACGAACCACACGCCGTCCGGCACCCCCATGCCCAGCAGCACCAGGGCCGGGCCCGGGCAGATGCCGGCCAGTCCCCAGCCGATGCCGAACAGCACGCTGCCGCCCACCAGCCGCGCGTCGATGCCGTGCGCGGCGGGCCACTGCAGCGGTGTGCCGCGCAGCGTGGTGCCCCGGCGGCGCGCCATCGTGAACGCCACCAGGGCCACGCCCACGGCGCCGGCCATCACCAGGGCGAGCGACGGGTCCCAGGACCCCGCGATGTCCAGGAACCCCAGCACCTTGGCCGGGTCGGCCATGCCGGACACCAGCAGCCCCAGCCCGAAGACCAGGCCCGCGGCAAAGGCGATCAAAACGGTCATGGCGCGTTCCCTCCGTTCAGGCCAGGTGCCGCAGCGCGAAGACCGTGCCCATGCCGGCCGCCATGAAAACCAGCGTGGCCGCCAGGGAGCGCACCGACCAGCGCGACAGGCCGCACACGCCGTGGCCGCTGGTGCAGCCCGCCCCGTAGCGCGTGCCCACGCCCACCAGCAGGCCCGCGGCGATAAGCAGGCCCGGGCCGGCGTCGATGCGCACCGCCGGCAGGGGTGCGGCCAGTGCATAGGCCAGCGGCGCCGCGACCAGGCCCGCCACGAAGGCCACGCGCCAGGCCCGGTCACCGCGCCGGGGCCGCAGCAGGCCGCCCACCACGCCGCTGATGCCGGCGATTCGCCCCGCCAGCAGGAAAAAGCCCCCGGCCGCCAGGCCGATGAGCGCGCCGCCCGCCAATGCGGTGCCGGGGGTGAAGGCGTTCCAGTCGATGGCCATGGGGTTCACTCCTTGGGGCAGTACAGGCGGTACAGCACCGCCAGGATCTCGAGCAGCGCGGCGTCGGCCACGCAATAGTGGATGTTCTTGCCCTCGCGCCGGGTCTCCACTACGCCCTGGGTGCGCAGCACGCCGAGCTGCTGCGACAGCGTGGGCTGCTGGATGCCCAAGCGTGCCTGCAGGTCGCTCACGCACTGCTCGCCCTGCGACAACTGGCACAGCAGCAGCAGCCGGTCTTCGTTGGCCAGGGCCTTCAGGGCCGAGACGGCCTGACTGGCCGCCTGGCGCAGGCGCTCGGGGTCGATGGGGGTGGGGTCCATGGGAAGATCGATGCAAAAGCCGTCACAAGGCCACCGAAAGGTCGGCGTTGGATTCAATATATCAAATCACATAATATCTGTGGAAAGATTGTTCTCCGCTGAACCGCCTGAAAGGCCGCCCGCCATGCCCCGCACCACTTCCCTGCAGTCGTTCTTCGATCCCGCCACGGGCACGGTGACCCACCTCGTGTGGGATCTGGCGACGCGGTGCGCGGCCATCATCGATCCGGTGCTCGACTTCGATGCCGCCGCGGGCCGCACCGCCACCCGCTCGGCCGATGCGGTGCTGGCTTGCGTGCGCGAGCGGGGGCTCACGGTGCAGTGGATCCTGGAGACCCACGTGCATGCCGACCACCTGTCGGCCGCGCCGTACCTGAAGGCGCAGGCGGGGGGGACGCATCGCGGTGGGCGAGCACATCCGCGCGGTGCAGGCCGCTTTCGGCCGGCTCTTTCCCGCCGAAACCGGCGCCGCGGACGGCAGCCCGTTCGACCATCTGGTGCGCGATGGCGAGACGCTGCGGCTGGGCGACACGCCCGTCACGGCCCTGTGGGTGCCGGGGCACACGCCGGCCGACATGGCCTACCTCGTGGACGGCGCGGCCTTCGTGGGCGACACGCTCTTCATGCCCGACGTGGGCACGGCGCGGGCGGACTTTCCCGGCGGCGATGCGGCCACGCTCTACCGTTCCATCCAGCGGCTGCTGGCGCTGCCGGGCGACACGCGCCTGTTCGTGTGCCACGACTACCCACCGGCCGGGCGCGCGCCGCAATGGGAGACCACGGTGCAGGCGCAGCGCGAACACAACATCCACGTGGGCGGCGGCGTGGCCGAGGCGGATTTCGTCGCCCTGCGCCGTGCGCGCGACGCCACGCTGGGCGCACCGGCGCTGCTGCTGCCCTCCCTGCAGGTCAACGTGCGCGCCGGGCAACTGCCGCCCCCCGAGGCGAACGGCATCGCCTACCTGCGCATTCCGCTGAACGCGTTCGGAACGCCTCCGGCCGCCTGAGCCCGGGCGTTGTCGGGCCGTGCGGGATCGCTCCTACCCGGTAACAGGTGCCGGGCCCACTGCCCCGGCGCTGGCACGGGGCGAAGCTGTAGGCATCCGGCGCACCGTTTCACGGACCGCGTCCCCACCGACCGACCCAAGGAGCCCGCCATGCGCACCCCCATCGTTCCCGACACCGCCATCGACCCCACCGACGATCCCACGGCCGAAATGCCGGAAGGCGACGACATCAACGACCACCTGGAAGCCGAGCAGGACGTTTCGGACGGCATCGAGGACATCTCGGTGCAGGCCTTCGACGACCCGCGCAGCGGCGGCCCGCTGAACTTCGACGACGGCACCGACATGGCCCACCCCCGCGGCAAGACCGGCCGCGACGGCGGCACCTGGGAGGCCGAGGGCAGCGACAGCGGCGACCTGGAGCCACCGGCCGAGATGCTCTCCGACCGCAACGGCCCGAGCGACCCGGACGCCAAGCGCACCGGCTGACGCGGCGCGGCAACGCAGCAAAAAAACAAAAAAAAGGGGCGCCCGTGCGCCCCTTTTGCTTGCTATTGAAAATATAGCGGTATGCCCTAGTGGAACATGCGGTTGCGGCCCAAAAGGCTTCAAGCGCCTGAAGTCAAGGCCGCCGCTGTTCCGCGGCCCGTTCAGTGCACCACCATCAGGTGGAAGGGCCACACGTACGCCTGCAGCGTCACGTACAGCCCCACCAGGCAGGCCAGCGCGATCGAGTGGAAGAACACGTAGCGCAGGATGTCGCCCTCGTGGTTGAACCAGCGGGTGGCCGTCGATGCGACCACGATTGACTGCGCATCGATCATCTTGCCCATCACCCCGCCCGAGCTGTTGGCCGCGCCCATGAGGTTGGGCGACAGGCCCAACTGCTCGGCGGCGACCTTCTGCATGCCGCCGAACAGCACGTTCGAGGCCGTGTCCGAGCCGGTGAGCGCCACGCCCAGCCAGCCCATCAGCGTGCCGAAGAACGGGTAGAACACGCCCGTGTTGGCGAACGCCAGCCCCAGCGTGGTGTCGGTGCCCGAATAGCGCGTGAGCGTGCCCAGGGCCAGCATGAGCACGATGGTCAGCAGCGAAAAGCGCACCAGCCACACCGTCTTGAAGAACGTGCGCGCGATGGCGACCGGGTTGTATTTCATGAAGAACGCGCTCACCACCGCCGACAGCAGGATGGCGGTGCCGGTGGCCGACAGCAGGTTCAGCGTGTACACCGCGCCCTCCTTGGTGGGCGTGGGCACCACGGGCGGCACCTTCTCGATCAGGTTGTGCAGGCCGGCCATGGGGAAGGCGGGCGCGAACAGGCCGTTGAGCCAGGCCTTGACCGGCGGCAGGCCCCAGATGAACACGAACACCGACAGGATGACCCAGGGCGTCCAGGCGGCCACCAGCGCGGCGCGGCTGTGCGCGGTGACGGGCTGGGGCGGCTTGGCCTCCGAGGCGCTCACGTCGCGCCCGCGCAGCGAGGCCGAAGTCCACACCGTCTTGGGCTTCCACACGCGCAGGAAGGCCACCAGCGAGGCCATGGAGACGATGGCGGCGATGATGTCCACCAGTTCGGGGCCGATGAAGTTGGACACCAGGTACTGGGGCACGGCGAAGGACACCGCCGTCACCAGGATGGCGGGCCAGATCTCCCACATGCCCTTGCGGCCCGCGAAGGCCCAGATCAGCCAGAACGGCACCAGCAGCGAGAAGAACGGCAGTTGCCGCCCCACCATCGCCGTCACCTCCATCAGGTCGTAGCCGTGCACCTTGGCCAGCGTGATGACCGGCGTGCCCAGCGCCCCGAACGCCACCGGCGCCGTGTTGGCGATGAGCGACAGGCCCGAGGCGGCCAGCGGCGAAAAGCCCAGCCCGATCAGGATGGCCGCCGTCACCGCCACCGGGGTGCCGAAGCCCGCCGCGCCCTCGAAGAACGCGCCGAAGCTGAAGGCGATCAGCAGCAGCTGGATGCGCCGGTCGCCGGTGATGCCCGAGAGCGAATCCTGCAGCACCTTGAAGCTGCCGTTCTGCTCGGTCAGCTGGTGCAGGAAGATGATGTTCAGCACGATCCAGCCGATGGGCAGCAGGCCGGTGAAGCCGCCGTACAGCGCCGCGCGCCCGGCCATGTCGGCCGGCATGCCGTAGGCGAAGATGGCCACCAGCAGCGCCGCGACCAGGCCCAGCCCGGCCGCGATGTGCGCCTTGATGTGAAAGAAGCCCAGCGCGGCGAGCATCACGACCACCGGGATCGCGGCCAGCGCGGTGGAAATGATCATGTTGCCGAACGGGTCGTAGATTTGCTGCCAGGTCATGGGTTTGTCTCCGGTGTTCTATCGGTGTGCGGACCGCGGGGCCCCGTGCCGCGGCCCTCTGCCGGGACCTGCGCCGGCCCACTGTAGAAATTTGCGGAGCGCGCGGCGTGAAAAACCTTCGCGGCCCGCGTGAAGGCTTTTCAAACCGTGTCAGTTCCGTGTCAGCCGCTGCGCCCGCAGGGGCTGCACCCCGCTGTCCCGGAGCGCCCGGCGTCCATCAGGGGCCGTCGTGCAGCGCCTGGCGCAGCCAGTCCACGAAGGCCGCGCACTCCCAGCGCTCGAGCGCGCCGGCCTTCCAGCACAGGAAATAGTCGTGCGGCGACGGCAGGCTGTCGCGCGACAGGCGCACGAGCTGGCCGCTCTCCAGCCAGGGCTGGCCCGCGCGCAGGCGCAGCAGCGCCACGCCGAAGCCGGCCACCGCCGCGTCCCAGGCCATGCCCAGGTCGTTGAACTGGCTGCCCACCACCGGCTCGGGCTGGGCGATGCCCACGGCCTTGAACCAGGTGCGCCAGGGCTCCAGCGCGCAGCGGATGAAGCGCACGCGCGCCGCCGACTCTTCCGTCGCCAGGCCGTCCAGCGGACCGGTCTCGGCCAGGTATTCGGGGCTGCACACCGGCGTGATCCGGTCGGCGAAGAGCTGCACCGATTCGCGGTCGGGAAAGTGCCCGGTGCCGAAGCGCACCTCCACGTCGGCCTCCTCGGCCATCATGTGGTGCACCGGCAGCGACACCTGCAGCTGCAGCTCGATGTCCGGGTAGGCGTGGCGGAACTGCGCGATGCGCGGCAGCAGCATCTGGCGCGCGAAGGTCGGCGTCACGCCCAGGCGCAGGCGCGTCGCCTGGCCTACGCCCAGGGTGCCGGGCACATGCTGCAGCGCGGCGATGGCCTCGCGCACCCGCTCCAGGTAGGCGGCGCCGGCGGGCGTCAGGCTGAAATCGCCGCGCGCGAAGAGCTTGACGGCCAGCAGCGTCTCCATCTGGCGGATGCGGTGGCTCACCGCGCTCGGCGTCACGCTCATCTCCTCGGCCGCGTGCGTCACGCTGCGCAGCCGCGCCAGCGCCTCGAACGCCAGCAGGCCCTGGATCGGCGGAATGCGCGGCGGGGCCATGCGTGCGGCGGGCCCGTCAGGCGACGGTGGTGGCCGACGCGATCACGCCGCCCCCGAGGCACACCTCGCCGTCGTACAGCACGGCGGACTGGCCCGGGGTGACGGCCCATTGCGCGTCGGGAAATTCCAGCGCGAAGCCGCCGTCCGGCAGCGGATCGATGCGGCAGGGCGCATCGGCCTGCCGGTAGCGCGTCTTGGCCGCCAGCAGGCCGGCGGCGGGCGCCGCGCCGGCCACCCAGCTCGCATCGCCCGCCTGCAGCGTGTGCGACTGCAGCCAGGGGTGGTCATGGCCCTGCACCACGCGCAGCACGTTCTTGTCCAGGTCCTTGCGCGCGACGAACCAGGGGGCGTGGTCCCCGCTGCCCCGCTGCGCGCCCTTTTCCTTCACCCCGCCGATCCCCAGGCCCTGGCGCTGGCCCAGCGTGTAGAAGCTCAGGCCCTGGTGGCGGCCCAGCGCGCGCCCGCGCTCGTCCTGGATCGGCCCCGCCGCATGGGCGATGTAGCGGTTCAGGAACTCGCGGAACGGCCGCTCCCCGATGAAGCAGATGCCGGTGGAGTCCTTCTTCTTGGCATTGGGCAGGCCGATCTCTTCGGCGATGCGGCGCACCTCGGTCTTGTGCAGCTCGCCCACGGGAAACAGCGTCTTCGACAGCTGCGCCTGGTTCAGGCGGTGCAGGAAATAGCTCTGGTCCTTGGACGGGTCCAGGCCCTTGAGCAGTTCAAACAGGCCGCTCGCCGCGTTCTGCCGCACCCGCGCGTAATGGCCGGTCGCGATCTTCTCGGCGCCCAGGCGCATGGCGTGATCCAGGAAGGCCTTGAACTTGATCTCGGCGTTGCACAGCACGTCGGGGTTGGGCGTGCGGCCGGCCTGGTACTCGCGCAGGAACTCGGCGAACACGCGGTCCTTGTACTCGGCGGCGAAGTTCACGTGCTCGATCTCGATGCCGATCACGTCGGCCACGGCGGCCGCATCCACGAAGTCGATGTTGGAGGCGCAGTATTCGCTGTCGTCGTCGTCTTCCCAGTTCTTCATGAAGATGCCGACGACCTCATGGCCCATGGCTTTCAGCAGATGGGCGGTGACCGCGGAATCCACGCCGCCGGACAGGCCGACGACGACGCGGTGCTTGGGGGTTGCTGTCATGGCCGGGATTGTATTTTTTATGCCGCCGCGGCCGGGGGCGTGCCGGCAGAACGCCAGGTGCGCCGCGGGGCATGCGATCCGGCCGGATCTGTTGCGCTATTGAATTAATAGCAACAAGGGCAATCAATCCGCCGGCATGGAGGCGATACGGGCCAAAACGCGGCGGTGGCGGGCGCCGTGCGGCCCGCCCGGGTCAGCGCGGCTGCAGCACGCTGGCGTCGGTGTGGATCAGCTCCAGCGGGTAGCGCTTGCCGGCCAGGTAGTCCTCGATGCACTCCATCACCAGCGGGCTGCGGTGGCGGTCCGCGCAGCAGCGGATCTCGTCGAGCGTCATCCACACGGTGCGCACGATGCCGTCGTCCAGCGTGCGCCAGGCATGCACCGGCCCCACCGAGCCGGCGAAGGCAAAGCGCAGGTAGGTGATGTCGTCGCCCGTGCGGGTGCGCGTGAAGCGGTTGAGGTACACGCCCACCAGTGCCGTGGGGGTGAAGTCGCAGGCGGTTTCCTCCAGCACCTCGCGCACGCAGCCGTCGATGGGCGACTCGCCCGGGTCCAGGTGGCCCGCCGGGTTGTTCAACCGCAGCCCGTCGGCCGTGTCTTCTTCCACCAGCAGGAAGCGGCCGTCCTGTTCGATGACGGCGGCCACGGTGACGTTGGGTTTCCAGCGGTTCGGCATGGCGGCCATTATGACGAGAGGGCATGTCAGGCCGTGTAGGGGATGCGCGACACGCGGGCGAGGACGGTGATTCGCCCGGCATCGGTGTGGACGGACATCGAAGGGTACGGCCTGCCGATCGCCTGCCGCGCCACTGGTGGCTGACAAGCGGACGCGGCGTTGGCCTCCAAACCTTCTCCTTGCCGTCTGCGCAAGATGGATTGGGTGAGGCTTGCAAAGACATGCCCGCGCACGCGCTCCCGCACCCCGGCGAGTGGCCAGAGGGCTCCCCCGCCCCTTCCCCCATAAAGGATCCCACGATGCAAAACTTCTCCGACCCAGCGCTGACCCGGCGAGACCTGTTCGTCGTGGGGGCCGCCTCGGCTTCTGCGGTGGCCGCCACCGGGGCCGCCGCCCGCACCGCGGCGCCGCTGCCGGCCAAGTCCGGCGCGCTGGCGCCCCAGGGCGAGACGGCCATGCCGGTGCGCATGACCATCAACGGCCAGCAGCACACGCTGTCGCTGGACACCCGCACGACGCTGCTCGACGCCCTGCGCGAGCACCTGCACCTCACCGGCACCAAGAAGGGCTGCGACCACGGGCAGTGCGGTGCCTGCACGGTCATCGTCGATGGCCGCCGCATCAATGCCTGCCTGACCCTGGCGGTGATGCACGAGGGCGCGCAGGTCACCACCATCGAAGGCCTGGGGCAGCCGCAGAAGCTGCACCCGCTGCAGGCCGCGTTCGTCAAGCATGACGGCTACCAGTGCGGCTACTGCACGCCGGGCCAGATCTGCTCGGCCGTGGGGGTGCTGCAGGAAATCAAGGCCGGCATTCCCAGCCATGTGAGCGGCGACCTCACGGCGCAGCCCCTGCTCTCGGCCGACGAGATCCGCGAGCGCATGAGCGGCAACCTGTGCCGCTGCGGGGCCTATTCCAACATCCTGGATGCGATCACCGAAGTGGCCACCACGAACGGGGGTGCTGCATGAAGCCATTCACCTACGAACGCGCGGCCTCGGTGCAGGCCGCCGCAGCCGCCGCCGCAGGCAACCCGCAGGCCCGGTTCATCGCCGGCGGCACGAACCTGCTGGACCTGATGAAGCTGCAGATCGAGGCGCCCACGCACCTCATCGACATCAACGGCCTGGGCCTGGACCGCATCGAGCCCGTGCCGGAGGGCGGCCTGCGGATCGGTGCGCTGGTGCGCAACACCGACCTGGCGGCGCATGCCGGCGTGCGGCGCGACTACGGCCTGCTGTCGCGCGCCCTGCTGGCCGGTGCGTCGGGCCAGTTGCGCAACAAGGCGACCACCGCCGGCAACCTGCTGCAGCGCACGCGCTGCCCCTACTTCTACGACACCAACATGCCGTGCAACAAGCGCCAGCCGGGCGCGGGCTGCGCGGCCATCGGCGGCGTCACGCGCCAGCATGCGGTGGTGGGCGCGAGCGAGGCCTGCATCGCCACCCACCCGAGCGACATGGCCGTGGCCATGCGGGCGCTGGATGCGGTGGTCGAGACGGTGCGGGCGGACGGCCAGCCACGCCGCATTCCCATTGCCGACTTCCACCGGCTGCCGGGCAACACCCCGCACATCGAGACTGCGCTCGACGCCGGCGAATTCATCACCGCCGTGACGCTGCCCACGCCCGCGGGCGGCACCCACATCTACCGCAAGGTGCGCGACCGCTCCTCGTACGCCTTCGCGCTCATTTCCGTGGCGGCCGTGCTGCAAAAGGACGGCACGGGCCGCGTCGCCCTGGGCGGCGTGGCGCACAAGCCCTGGCGCATGGCGTCGGCGGACGCGGCCCTGCCGCAAGGCGCGCAGGCCGCCACGGCGCAGTTGCTGGGCGCGGCGCGCCCCACCCACGAAAACGCATTCAAGGTGGCCCTGGTCGAGCGCACGCTCGTCGGCGTGCTGGCCGAGGCGAAAGGCCAATCATGAAATTCGACACCCCGGCTTCGCACAATGCCATCGACCAGCTCAAGGTGGTCGGCCAGCCGCTGGACCGCATCGACGGCCCGCTCAAGACCAGCGGACAGGCGCGCTATGCCTACGAGCAGCACGACGTCGTGGCGCGCCAGGCGTACGGCTACATCGTGGGATCGTCCATCGCCAAGGGGCGGATCGCTTCGATGGACCTGACCGCCGCGCGCGCCGCGCCGGGCGTGCTGGCCATCGTCAATGCCCAGAACGCCGGCAAGCTCGGCAAGGGCAAGATGAACGTCGCCCGCCTGCTGGGCGGCAGAGGCATCGAGCACTACCACCAAGCCGTCGCGCTGGTCGTGGCCGAAACCTTCGAGCAGGCCCGCGCCGCGGCGCATCTGCTGAAGATCGATTACGTCAGCACGCCTGGCGCGTTCGACCTGGCGGCTGAGCGTGGTTCCGCCACCGTGCCCAAGTCCTCCAAGCCCGAGAGCGCGTTCGGCAACTTCGCCGGCCGCTATCCCGAGGCCCCGGTGCGGCTGGATGTCACCTACACCACGCCCGACCACACCCACGCGATGATGGAGCCCTTCGCCTCGCTGGCGGCCTGGGAGGGCGACCACCTCACGGTGTGGCTGTCCAACCAGATGATCGCCTGGACCGCGGGCGACCTGGCCAAGACCCTGGGCCTGGCGCCGGACAAGGTGCGGCTGGTGTCGCCCTACATCGGCGGCGGCTTCGGCGGCAAGCTCTTCCTGCGGGCCGACACCGTGCTGGCCGCGCTGGGCGCGCGCGCGGCAGGCCGGCCGGTCAAGGTGGCGATGCAGCGCCCGCTCATGGCCAACAACGGCACGCACCGGCCCGCGACCATCCAGCGCATCCGCATCGGCGCGGGCCAGGACGGGCGGATCACCGCCATCGGCCATGAAAGCTGGTCCGGCAATCTGCCCGGCGGCGACCCCGAGGACGCCATCGCGCAGACACGGCTGTTGTATGCCGGTGCCCACCGCTACACGGCGCTGCGCATCTCGCAGCTGGACCTGCCCGAGGGCAATGCCATGCGCGCGCCCGGCGAGGCGCCCGGGCTGATGGCGCTGGAGATCGCCATGGACGAAATGGCCGAGCGGCTGGGCATCGACCCCATCGAATTCCGCGTCCTCAACGACACCCAGACCGATCCTGAAAAGCCGGGCCGCAAGTTCTCGCAGCGCCAGCTGGTCGAGTGCCTGCGCCTGGGCGCGGAGCGCTTCGGCTGGAGCCAGCGCAGCGCGGCACCGGGCCAGCGGCGCGAGGGCCGGTGGCTGGTCGGCATGGGCGTGGCCGCGGGCTTTCGCAACAACCTGCTGATGAAGTCGGCCGCGCGCGTGCGCCTGGACCGCACGGGGCGCGTGACTGTGGAGAGCGACATGACCGACATCGGCACTGGCAGCTACACCATCATGGGCCAGACGGCCGCCGAGGTGATGGGCGTCGCGCTCCAGCAGGTGGACGTGCGCCTGGGCGATTCCGCCTTTCCGGCCTCGGCCGGCTCGGGCGGCCAATGGGGCGCCAACAACGCGACGGCCGGCGTGTACGCGGCCTGCATGAAGCTGCGCGAGACGATCGCGCGCAAGCTCGGCGTGGCGCCGGCCGATGCCGTGTTCGCCGATGGCATGGTGCGCGCGGCGGGGCGTTCGGTGCCCCTGGGCGAGGCGGCGGGCGAGGCCGGCCTGGTGGCCGAGGACGCCATCGAATACGGCGACCTCGACAAGCAGTACCAGCAGTCCACCTTCGCCGGGCATTTCGTCGAGGTGGGCGTGGCGGTGGACACGGGCGAAGTGCGGGTGCGCCGCATGCTGGCCGTGTGCGCGGCGGGCCGCATCCTCAACCCCAAGACCGCCCGCAGCCAGGTCATCGGCGCGATGACCATGGGCGTGGGTTCGGCGCTCATGGAAGAGCTGGCCGTGGACAAGCGCCGGGGCTTCTTCGTCAACCACGACCTGGCCGGCTACGAGGTGCCGGTGCATGCCGACATCCCGCACCAGGAGGTCATCTTCCTGCCGGAGACCGACCCCATCTCCTCGCCCATGAAAGCCAAGGGCGTGGGCGAGCTGGGCCTGTGCGGCGTCGGCGCCGCCGTGGCCAACGCGGTCTACAACGCCACGGGTGCGCGGGTGCGCGACTACCCCATCACCCTGGACAAGCTGCTGCCGCACCTGCCGGCCCAGGCCTGACGCCGAAGGGAACGCGCCGTGGACAACCTCGATTCCCGGGTGCTGCACACCCTGCTCGACTGGCGCCGCGCGGGGGGGCACGGCTGGCTCGTCACCGTGGTGCGGACGTGGGGCTCGTCGCCCCGGCCCGTGGGCTCCATCCTTGCGCTGTCGGACCGCGGCGCGGTCGTGGGCTCCGTCAGTGGCGGCTGCATCGAGGACGACCTGATCGCCCGGTGCTGCACGCCCGGCCGGGACGATGCCCTGCCCCGCGACCCGGCGAAGCCGGTGCTCCTGAAATACGGCGTGTCCGCCGATGAGGCCCACCGGTTCGGACTGCCCTGCGGCGGCACGCTGGAGTTGCTGGTGGAGCGCAATCCGGCGCTCGACTCGCTGCAGGCCCTGGTCGAGTCGCTGGCCGAGGGCTGCCTGGTGCGCCGCAGCGTGCGGCTCTCCGATGGGGCGGTCACCCTGTCCGAGGCCCGCGGCGCGCAGGCCTTCCATGCGGATGCGCAAACGGTGGCCAGCACCTTCGGCCCGCAGTACCGCATGCTGCTGATCGGCGCGGGGCAACTGGCCGAATACCTGGCCACCATGGCCGGCTTCAACGGCTTCGCGGTGACGGTGTGCGACCCGCGGGTGGAGTACCGCGGCGCGTGGTCGGTGCCCGGCACCGCGCTGGCCGATGGCATGCCCGACGACGTGGTGCTGGCCTTCCGCCCCGATCGGCGCAGCGCCGTGATCGCGCTGACGCACGACCCCAAGCTGGACGATCTCGCCCTGCTGGAGGCGCTGAAGACCGATGCGTTCTATGTCGGCGCCATCGGCAGCCGGCGCAACAACGCAGCGCGGCGCCAGCGGCTGGCCGAGCACTTCGACCTGGACGCACCGGCGCTGGCGCGGTTGAAGGGGCCCATCGGCCTGTTCATCGGCAGCAAGACGCCGGCGGAGATCGCCGTGAGCGTCATGGCCGAGGTGTTGAGTGTCCGCAACGGGGTGGCGATCCCGCCGCAGATGCAGGTGGCGCCTGCGAAGGAATGGCTGGCGGGTTGAGGCGTGCCTCTCGCCAGGGGTGATCGGACGGAGCCCTTGCCATGCCCGCGCCACCCTCTGACATGGCCTGCGGCTCACTTTTTGTCGGTGGCCTTCTGGATTTCCGACTGGAACGCGTCGCTGCTGCGAAGGCGCAGGTATTCCTGGTAGGCCTCCTCGTAGGCCTTTGTGTCCAGCCCATACGAACGCGACAATTCTTCATACCGATCGGCTCCCGAACGGCGCCACAGGGCGAGGTCCGCGATCACCTCGGCACGGGACAATTCTTGTTGTCTGGACGCGCCTTCCTGTGCTTGGGATGGCACCGCGAAGGACATGGCAAGGGCCAGCACCGCAGCGGCTGCCGGGAGCATGCCGCGGCGTGCTCCCGATGGGTTCTGGGCGGTCTTCATGGAAGACACGGCATGCAATTGGGAATAAGGCATTTCAGGTTCTCCAAATCAATCAAGGAATGGGTGGCGCCGCATCAAGCGCGGGTTTTCAAATGGAGCATGGGGTGGTGCTCGTAATGGCCGATTCCTTGTCGGATCAGCGGGTCCCCGGAGGTGAGTGCGGTGATTTCCTGGTCGTCGGCGATTTGAAAGAGCGATACGCCATAACCCCCCGCAGGGTCCATCACGGGACCATGGGCGACGATCAGCCCTTGAGCGAGCAGCGTGTCCAGGTACATCCCGTGTTGCTTCATTCCCTCCTGCTCATCGGCAGACATCGTGGGGAGAAAATCCGCGCGGGGAGGAATGAATTTGCAGAGAAAATATTTCATGGTGTGTTTTCGGTTGGTTTGCCAAATCCCGGTTTTTCCAGTGTCACGCTGCGGTTTTCACGCTTTTCAAAATCGCGCCTTCGAACATTTTCGGAAGGTAGCTTTGAAGGAACAGAATCATTCCGGTCATCTTCCCCACCGGGTTGCTGAACCTGGGCTCTTTCATCCCGATCAACCGGGTAATGGTCTGCACCACGGCATCGGGTGCTTCGGCTTCGTCAATGCCCTTTTGCGTCGCTGCATCGGCCTGCCTGCGGTAGGCGTTGTAGTCAGCGATGCGAGCCGTGTTGGCCGCGACGGCGTTGTGGGCCAGATTGGTTTTGAACCAGACGGGTTCCACCATACTGACCTTGATATTGAACGGGTCCAATTCGAACCGCAGGGATTTGAAAAACCCTTGCACCGCGTGTTTGGATGCGGAGTAATAAGACAGGTTGGGTGGGCCGATCAGGCCGACGATGGAACTCACCGTGATGATCTGCCCCCGCTTTTGCTTGCGGAAATGGGGCAGCAAGGCGTTGGTGACCTTGACCGTGCCCCAGAAGTTGGTTTCGAACTGGTCACGGCCCACGGCCACCGAAGTTTCTTCGGCCAAGCCGGTGACCATGTAGCCCGCGTTGTTAACCAATACGTCCAGTTGCTGGGTGTGGGCAAACAGCTGGTCGGTGAATCGCCGGATGGATTCGTCATCATCGATGTCCAGTCGCAGCATTTTGAAAGGCACCTTGCCCGCGTACTTTTCAGGCTCGCGGCTGGTGCCGATCACGTTGAAGCCTTGCTGTTGAAGCTGGTTGGCGAGCAGCAAACCGAAGCCGGAGGATGCGCCGGTAATCAAGACGGTCTTTTTCATGGGTGATGTTTTCTGAAAGGGATCTGCGGAGCTAAAGAATGGGCAAGGGACGCGAATTCATCGGGTGGTGGAATGAAGCCCCAGCCCCAAGGCGACTGCGTGACCTGTGCAATACAAAACGGTGCTGAACATGGATTCCTTCTGGACACGTGAGGGGATGGACTGGCGATGGCTCGCATGTTAGTATCGATTAAATAGTGAGTCAATACTAAAACGATATGAACATCAAGAAATCTTCCGAAAGCACCTGTCCGATCGCGCGCAGCCTGGATGTCCTGGGTGACGCCTGGACGATGCTGATCCTGCGAGACGCCAATTCCGGACTGACACGCTTTGATCAGTTCAAGAAGAGCCTTGGGATTGCGCCCACCATGCTGACCAAGCGCTTGGCGACACTGACCGACGAAAAGTTGCTGGAAAAGCGGCAGTACTCCGAGCGTCCGCCCCGCGAGGAATACGTTCTGACCCAAGCGGGGCGCGACTACCTGCCGGTGCTTTTCATGATTGGCGCGTGGGGGAGAAAGCACCGGGGCGCAGGCCACTGGTGCGTTTCCTGGATGCCGAGAACGGCACCGACATCCAGCCCGTCGCCATTGATGCGGTGACGGGAGCCGAAATCGGCACGCGTGCCATCAAGATGGTGAACCCCGAGTAGCAGATGCCGCGTCTCGCTCCGCAAGCGGCTGTGCGGAGTTCAATGACCCGCTCATCCGCCGTGGGGCAATTGGCTGGTCCGGGCTGCGCTGGGTAGTGGCGGTGGCTCTTGCCATCCGCCACGGCATTTTCCAAGGCCTGTCACACCCCCGACAGCTGGCACGCCACGCCCAGCAGTCCGCAGAGCGCCAGCACCGGAATCACACCCCATCGGAGCCGGAACAGGGCCACCGCGGCCAGCACGCCGATGGCGGCCGAGGCGGCGTCGAAGCGGCCTCCCAGGCCCTGCGGCCACAGCACGTGATAGGCGAAGAACACCGCCAGGTTGGCGATCACGCCGACCACGGCGGCGGTGATGCCGGTCAGCGGCGCGGTGAACTTCAGGTTGCCGTGGGTGGACTCGATGAACGGGCCGCCCAGCAGGATGAAGACGAACGAGGGCAGGAAGGTGAAGAACGTCACCGCGGTGGCGGCCACGGCGCCTGCCAGGAACAGCGATCCGGGCCCGAAGAGGGCATGGGTCCATCCCCCGACGAAGGCCACGAACGACACCACCATGATGAGCGGGCCGGGCGTGGTCTCGCCCAGCGCCAGGCCGTCGATCATCTGCGTGGCGCTCAGCCAATGGTGGTGGTTGACCGCGCCCTGGTAGACGTAGGGGAGCACGGCGTAGGCGCCGCCGAAGGTCATCAGCGCGGCCTTGGTGAAGAACCACCCCATCTGGGTCAGCACCCCATGCCATCCGAACAGCGCCCAGAGCCCTCCCAGCGCCAGCAGCCACAACCCCGCGCCCACCAGCAGCACCTTGGCAAACCGCGTCCACGAAAACAAGGCGTGGGGCGGCGCGGGCGTGTCGTCGTCGATCAGTGCCGGCCCGGCCGATGCCGTTGCCGCGCCATGGGCGCCACCGGCGGAAAAAGCCTGCGGCGACACCCGGCCGCCCACATGGCCGGCAAACGCCGCGAGCAGCACGATCGCGGGAAACGGCACCTGCAGCGCGAAGATGGCTACAAACGCGGCCACCGCGATGCCCCACAGCCAGCGGTTCTTCAGCGTTCTGCCTCCGATCCGCCAGGCCGCCTGCACCACCAGCGCCGTGACGGCCGGCTTGATGCCGTAGAACACCCCGGCGATCACCGGCATGTCCCCATGGGCCATGTAGAGCCAGGACAGCCCGATGAGGAGGCACAGCGACGGCAGCACGAACAGCGTGCCGGCGAGGATGCCGCCCCAGGTCCGGTGCAGCAGCCAGCCGAGGTAGGTGGCCAGCTGCTGGGCCTCGGGCCCGGGCAGCAGCATGCAGTAGTTCAGGGCGTGGAGAAAGCGCTTTTCCGAGATCCACCGGCGGCGCTCCACCAGTTCCGCATGCATGAGAGCGATCTGCCCGGCCGGGCCGCCGAAGCTGATGAAGCCGAGCTTCAGCCAGAAAAGCAGGGCCACGGAGAGTGGCAGCGGGTGGGGGCGTGCCGATGCGGCGTCGTCGGGCAAGGCGGTGTCCATGATCGATTCCATGAGAGCTGCCAGCACTTGGACGGGACACCGTCTACCCGGGGCGGGACGGGAGGCTGTGTTCCCGGTGCGCGGATCATAGGGCCGCCGCCGTGGACGTGGAAGGGCCCGGCCGGATCACGGCGCGCGCATGAGCCCGCCGTCCACCCGCAGGCTCTGCCCCGTGATGTAGGCCGCCCCGTCGGAGGCCAGGAAGGCGACCGTGGCGGCGACTTCCTCCACGGTGCCGTAGCGCTGCAGCGGCACGGCGGTGCGCCGCTCTTCCCACACGGGCAGGCTGTCGATCCAGCCGGGCAGCACGTTGTTCATCCGCACGTTGTCGGCTGAGAAGCTGTCGACGAAGATGCGCGTGAACGAGGCCAGCCCGGCGCGCATGACGGACGACGCCGGGAACAGCGCGCTGGGCTCCAGTGCCCAGGCCGAGGAGATGTTGACGATCGCCCCGCCGCCCTGCCTTTGCATGAGGGGCGCCACCAGGCGGGTGGGCCGGATCACGTTCAGCAGGTAAGTGTTCATGCCCTCGAGCCACTGTTCGTCGGACAGGTCCAGCAATGGCGCCCGAGGCCCATGGCCGGCGCTGTTGACCAGCACGTCGATGCGGCCCCAGCGCCGGTGGGCCAGGTCCACCAGACGCCCGATGTCCTCCACCGACTGGTTGGAGCCGGTGACCCCCACGCCCCCCAGCGCCTCGGCGAGCGCCTGCCCTTTCCCGGAGGAGGAAAGGATGCCGATGCGAAAGCCATCGGCGGCCAGCCGGTGTGCGGCCGCCGCCCCCATGCCACTGCCGCCGGCGGTGATGAGCGCCACTTTTTCTACTGCCATTTGTCGGTCCTTGCGTGCCGCCAGTGGCACCTGCAGATTGTTCGACAGCCCAGACGTTTCGGGGGCATGGAGCCCGGCAGATCGCCTGCCTCGAATCAGTAGAAAATCTGCACCCATGACGGAACCCCTCGGGCGCATGCCCTCGCTCAATGCCCTGCGTGCCTTCGAGGCCACGAGCCGCCACCTCAACTTCCGGCTGGCCGGGCTGGAACTGGGGGTGACGCAAGGCGCCGTGGCGCAGCAGGTGCGGGCCCTGGAGGCGGAACTGGGCCTGAAGCTCTTCGAGCGCCTGCCCCGCGCGCTGGCGCTCACGTCCAACGGCCAGCGATACATCGTCGGCGTGCGGCGGGCCTTCGAACTGTTGGCCCAGGCCACGGAGAGCCTGGTCCCCCAGCCCCTGCGACTGACCGTGAGCGTGACGCCCACCTTCGCCACCAAATGGCTCATCCCGCGGCTCGACGGCTACACGCGCCGGCACCCAGGCGTCGATCTGCGCATCCTGGCCACGGAGCGGCTGGCGCACTTCCACAACGAAGCGGTGGACCTGGCCGTGCGCTATGGCCGGCCCCCGTTCGGTCCCGGGTTGTCCGCCGATCTGCTGTTCGAGGAATGCCTGGTCGCCGTCTGCAGCCCGCGGTGGCGAGAACGGAGCGCGCAGGCCGGCGATGGCATCGCGCAGGTGCTGCTGCACGATGCGCAGTCGCCATGGGAGACCTACTTCGAGCAGTGCGCGCCGCAGGCCAGGGCACCTGCGGCGCGCGCCCTGCATTTCAACCAGACCACGCTCGCCATCGATGCCGCCGCCATGGGGCAGGGCGTGGCGCTGGCCCAGCAGGAATTCGTGGCGCCCGATCTGGCGGCCGGGCGGCTGGTGCTGGCCTTTCCCGAGGCCCTGCGCACCGGCGCGGGCTACTACCTCGTGCACCCCCGCAAGCAACGGCATCCCGAATCGGTTGCACAGGTGCGGCGCTGGCTGCTGGACGGCGCGGGCGGACCGCCGGCCGCCCCACCCCCGTTGCCGGGCTAACGTCCAGGTTTCGCCACGGCCGCCGGCCGCAGCACCAGCCACAGCGCCGCGGCGATCAGCCCGCCGCCGGCCGCGTGCGCGGCGGTGGCGGCCTCGCCCAGCACCAGCCAGCCCCAGGCCACGCCGAACAGCGGCACCAGGAAGGTCACCGACAGCGCCTTGAGCGGCCCCACGTCGGCGATGAGCCGGAAATACA